>JAVHWH010000051.1:0-36314 GCA_032159915.1 Mycobacterium sp. | reverse complement strand
CGATCTGCGCCTTCGTCGTGCTGCAGGCCGATCACGCCGAGACGACCGGCGCAGAAATCATCGACGAGCTGCGCCCCGAGGTGGCACGGGTGATCTCGCCGATCGCGCGGCCACGCGAACTGCATGTGGTGCCGGAATTGCCGAAGACCCGTAGCGGCAAGATCATGCGACGGCTGCTGCGCGACATCGCCGAGAAGCGCGACCTCGGCGACACTTCCACGCTGCTCGATCCGGGGGTGTTCGACGCGATTCGAGCCGCCCAGTAGTCAGGGCCTCAGGCGGGGATGGGAACGAACCCGGCACCGGGCCGGTTCTTGGCTTGCAGGTCGGCCAAGTCGGCGTTGATCGACTGCACGACCGCCGGCGTGTGCAGCGGAATGTATTTGGTGATGCAGACCGGCAAGTTGTCGCTGAACGCGCCGTGGATCATCCCGACCAGCTGATCGTTGACCGTCACCGGGGCTCCGGAGTCGCCCGGTTGTCCGCACACCTGCATGAGGATTGTGCCCGGTTCCTGTCCGGGCCCCCAGGTCACACCGCACGAATTGCCGGTGGTGCGGCCTTGTTTGCAGGCGACCTGACCGGACGACGGATCCGGCCCGATGCCGTTGATCACGAACCCGCCGACGTTGGCGACCGGCGCCACCTTGGCCTTATCGAACTGGATGACCGCGTAGTCGAGGCCGTCGCTGCCGCCCACCATGGTTCCCACATTGCCGCGGTCTTTGGCGGCCTCGGCGGCGACCACGGCGCCCGGGCCACCGCAGTGGGCCGAGGTGAAGCCGATCAGCTCGCCTTTAGGGTCGGTGCCGATGGTGGTCAGCGTGCACAGGGTGTCGTTGTTGACGACGATCCCCGAACCCCCGCCGAGAGGGATTCGATCGTCAGCCCGTGCAGGCGCGCCGGGTAGGCCCAGAAAGCCGATGCCCACAATCAAGGCCGCCGTCACCGAGAGCAGCCGACGGCTCATGAACTGCAACGCGATTCTCCCGTCGGCAAAAAATGCAGGCACACCAGAAATGCCGCGCCAGTCTAGCGTGATCAGTGCCCCCCGGCGCTGATCCTGACACGGCCTTGCCTCGTCTGGGGTTGGACTGCATGGCAACATGAACTCGACGACCGCGCGTCCTGTGCCGATGCGCCGGACAGCAGGAACCAGCCTGGAAGGACCGTCTGTGAGCAAGTCAGACCAGAAGAACGGCGAGCGCAAGGATGGCGTTCCCAGCACGCTGACCAGCATCCCGCTGACCGACCCCCACGCGCTGTCCGCCGAGCCGTCGATCGGGGAGCTGGTCAAAGAGGCCACCGCGCAGATGTCGACACTGGTACGTGCGGAAGTCGAACTGGCCCGCGCCGAAATCACCCGTGACGTCAAAAAGGGCCTGACCGGCAGTGTCTTCTTCATCGCCGCGCTGGTGGTGTTGTTCTATTCGACGTTCTTCTTCTTCTTCTTTCTGGCCGAGCTGCTCGACAGCTGGTTGTGGCGCTGGGCGGCGTTCCTGATCGTCTTCGGGATCATGGTGGTGGTCACCGGGGCCCTGGCGCTGCTCGGTTACCTGAAGGTCCGGCGCATCCGCGGTCCGCGGCAGACCATCGAATCGGTCAAGGAGACCCGATCGGCTCTCACGCCGGGCCATGACAAGCCCTCGACTCCGGCGCTGAATCCGGGCGGCACGCCCGCTGATCCCTCGGGTTGGTAAATGGCGCCACCCGATCCGTCGGTAACCCGCATCGACGGTCCATGGCGCCATCGCGACGTGCACGCCAACGGCATCCGGTTTCATGTCGTCGAGGCGACTCCAGCCGATCAGGCCGCCCCGGCGACGTCTCTGCCGCTGGTGATCATGCTGCACGGCTTCGGCTCTTTCTGGTGGTCGTGGCGCCACCAGTTGCGCGGCCTGACCGGCGCCCGCGTGGTCGCGGTGGATCTGCGCGGCTACGGCGGCAGCGACAAACCGCCCCGCGGATATGACGGCTGGACGCTGGCCGGCGACACCGCCGGGCTGATCCGGGCGCTGGGGCACACGTCGGCAACATTGGTCGGTCACGCCGACGGCGGCCTGGTCTGCTGGGCCACCTCGGTGCTGCACTCGCGCCAAGTGCGCGCCATCGCGGTGATCAGCTCGCCACACCCGGCCGCACTGCGCCGCTCGGCGCTGACCCGCCGCGACCAGGGCGGAGCGCTGCTACCGTCACTGCTGCGTTACCAGGTGCCGATCTGGCCGGAACGCGTACTGACCCGGCATCACGGTAGCGGACTCGAACAATTGATCCGTAGCCGCGCCGGCGCCAAATGGGTTGCCTCCGACGATTTTTCCGAATCGATCGGCCACCTGCGTCAAGCCATCCAGATTCGGTCGGCGGCGCATTGCGCACTGGAATACCAGCGCTGGGCGGTACGCAGTCAGCTGCGCGAAGAGGGTCGACGCTTCATGCGGTCGATGAGCCGGCCTTTCGGCATTCCGATGCTGCACATCCACGGTGACGCCGATCCCTACGTCCTGGCGGATCCGGTCGCACGAACGCAGCGCTACGCGCCGCACGGCCGCTACGTATCAATCTCGGGCGCAGGACATTTCAGTCACGAGGAGAAGCCGGACGAAGTCAACGCGCACCTGTCGCGATTCCTCGACCGGGTTTACCGCTCGCCGCTCAACTGACGCAGTCGCCGGTGGGCACCGGGGCGGTGTCGCCGATGTGCGCGAGCTGCGTTGCCACCTCTTTGGCGGTCAACACGAAACCGGTGTCGTTGTCGTCGACCGCCGCACCGAATACCACACCGATCACCTGACCGTCGAGATCGATCAGCGGTCCACCCGAATTGCCTTGCTCCACATTGGCTCTGACCGTGTAGACCTCACGGTTGATGGTCGCCTTGCGATAGATGTCCGGTCCGTTCAGTTCGATGAGTTCCCGGACCCTGGCCGGCGTCGCCATGAACCCGCCGCCACCGGGATAGCCCATCACAATGCCTTCGGTGCCCGATGTCACCGGCGCGTTGGCGAACGACAGCGGCCCGACCGGCAGGTGCGGAACCGACAGAATGGCGATGTCGATGGTCGGATCGTACGACACCACGGTGGCATCGTATGGATTGCCGCTGGCCTCGACGGTGACGTTGTTCGAGCCGGCGACCACGTGCGCATTGGTCATGACGCGATCCGGTGAGAGCACAAACCCGCTGCCTTCCAACACTTTCGAGCAGGACGGCGCGATCGCACGAATTTTCACCACGCTCGGTTCGGTGTTCGCGACCACCGGGTTCTTGGACAGCGCGGCGTCCGGAGCCGCAACCGCAACGACGGGCGTCCGGCTGAACGGCTCGAGCACCTGCGGCAGCCCGGAGGTGTCGAGCAACGCCGACAACCGCTTGGGCACCGTCTTGAGCCATTCCGGCGCGTAGTCGTTGACCTCGCCGAGCACCCGCGAACCACGCACTGCCGCAGCAAGACTGGGCTGACCCGCCGATGACGTCAACGGTGTGGCCAGCAGCCACGCCGCCACCAGTACCACAACCAATTGCACAGCCACACCGACCAGCGAGTCGAGGAACCGGACAGCGTTGCTGTGGATCGCGCCGCGGACCGCGCGGCCCAGGACCACACCGGCGACCTCGCCGACTACCACCAAGGCCAGGATCAGGAACAGCGCGGCGAACAGCTTGGCCCGCGGCGCGGCGACATGCGCGACGAGGTGCGGGGCCAGCAGCACACCGGCGATCGCGCCGAGCAGCACACCGACGAACGACAGTAGCGAGCCGAGCGCACCCGAACGCCAACCCGAAACCGCCGCGATGAACGCGACTGCCAGCACCGCGATGTCCAACCACTGTGACGAGCTCATCACGCATCTTCTCCGTCGCCGACCAGTGCCATCGCTTCGTCGAGTTCGCGAACATTGCTGGTGTCCCAGGGCTTTGCCCAGCCAGCAACATCCAACATCGCGGAAATCACCTGTCCGGTGAATCCCCAGACCAGCATCTCGTTCAACAGGAATGCCGGTCCGGCGAAGCGGCGGCTGAAGGTGCGGCGGTACACCATCAGCCGGTTGGCGGGATTGATGAACGCCCGGACCGGAACCCGGGCCACAGCTGCCGTTTCCGCCTGATCCACCACGGCCACCGGCCCCGGATCCGACGAATACGCCAACACGGGGACGACGTGAAAACCCGACGGCGCGATGAACGTTCGTTCCATCGTGGCCAGTGGATGCAGTCGGGCGGTGTCGATGCCGGTCTCCTCCCGTGCTTCACGCAGCGCAGTAGCCACCGGCCCGTCATCGCCGGGATCGGATGCGCCGCCCGGGAATGCGGCCTGGCCGGCGTGGTGGCGCAACGTCGCGGCCCGCACGATTAGCAGCAGGTCGGCGTCATCGGGCAGCGAATCCGCTGCGGCGCCGCCGGACTCGTTCGCCGGCGGTCCCGAAAACAGCACCAGCACCGCCGCGTCGCGGCCCTTGTTGCCCGCCAGCTTCTTGGAGGCGGTCACCATGGCCAGCACATCGGCGGGCAGTCGCCGCTTGTAAGCATCAGGGATATCGGTGATGTTGTCGACCAGCGGTCGCAGCCACGACGGGCCGAGTTCGGGGGTCAACAGATCCGTGCCACCTGCGTGATCGAGACGCCCGCGAGCGCCGCCTCCGGTCACCGGCGCCCCCTTCGTGCATCCAGCCGCCCGACCGCGTCGGAGATCTCGTCCGCAGTCACGAAAGCTCGGGGCAGCGTCTCCGCAACGCTACCGTCCGAGTTCAGCACGACCGTCGCGGGCATCACGTTGGGCACCCGCAACGCCGCCGCCACCCGACGTCGACCGTCTTGCAGCGTCGGCAGCCGAACACCGAGTTCCGCCAGCCGCAGCAGAGCCGCCGTCTCGTTCTCGTCCTGATGCACGGTCACCACGATCATGTCGGAGCCGACGCGTCGCTGAAACTCCGCCATCGCGGGAAGCTCGGCCGCACACGGCGCGCACCAATAAGCCCACAGGTTGAGCACGACCCGATGGCCGGCCAGTGCGGGCCCGACGTCGACGACCGAGCCGTCGGCGGCGCAGTCGGCCGTCACACCACGCAGCGCCGCCGGGCCCGGCTGCCCACTCGGCTGCGGACAGGGCGCGAGGTCGGCGCGCTGTCGCGGCCCCGCCAGCGCCGCGGCCGTGTCGGCGTCGCGGTGGTCGCGGGCCGGACCGGCCGGCGTGGATGTCGGCGAAGGCGTCGTATCGCGCAGTGCCACCAGCAGGGCCGCGATCAACACCGCGACCACCACCAGCGCGGCGACGGCCCAGCGGGCGGTTCGAGCGTCGAGGTTGGTCAATGCAGCCGGCGCCGTTGCTACAGCCCGGCCATCGCCAGGAGGTGTTCGGCCTCCGGGCCGGTGACCAGCGCGGCGGCGATCTCCGGCTCGGTGGGTCCGGTGCCGAACGACGGGCAATCCTTGGCCAGCACGCAGACCCCACAGGCCGGCTTGCGGGCATGGCATACCCGGCGGCCGTGAAAGATCACCCGGTGGCTGAGCAGTGTCCACTCCTTGCGTTCGATGAGTTCGCCGATCGCGTGCTCGACCTTGACCGGGTCGTCCTCGGCCGTCCAGTGCCACCGCCGGACCAGACGGCCGACATGCGTATCGACCGTGATCCCGGGAACGTCGAACGCGTTGCCCAGGATGACGTTGGCGGTCTTGCGACCCACGCCGGGCAGGGTCACCAGCTCGTCCATCGTGCTGGGAAGCTCACCATCGAAGCGCTCGATCAACGCTCGACCGAGGCCGATCAAAGACGTCGCTTTATTGCGGTAAAAACCGGTCGGGCGAATAAGTGTTTCCAGTTCGTCGCGGTCGGCCTGCGCATAGTCGAGCGCAGTTCGGTAACGGACGAACAATGCCGGGGTGGTGAGGTTTACCCGCTTGTCCGTGCTTTGCGCCGAGAGGATTGTTGCCACCGCCAACTCCAGCGGCGTGGTGAAATCCAGCTCGCAGTGCGCGTCGGGAAACGCCTGTGCCAGTGTGCGATTCATCCGGCGAGCCCGACGCACCAATCCCGTTCGGGTCTCCGAGGCGAAGCGGCGGGCAACTGCCGCGACGGGGCCGATCGAGCCTTTGGCGCTCGCGGCGCCGGCACGAGAAGGTTTGCCCATTGTCACCTCGACAGAGTACTAATTCGTGATCCCGCTGAGACCTTAGCCGTGTTTACTTGCTGCTTGTGTCCTGGTTGCTAGTTGCATTCACCCCGGGGTTGCTGATGCTGGCAACCTTCGGGCTTGCACGGCTTGAAGCGGGCTTGGGTAAAGACACGGTTAGCGCTACTGATGTCGCGAAGTTCCTCAAGCAAGCCGAGCCTATTGATATGCGCACATTGGCCCGGGATGGAATGCCCGAGGCGCTGGAGTCTTTGCACCGCCGGATCGGCCGCGACGCCTTTGAGGGACCTCACCTGCCGAGCCGCGACGAGCCGCGCACGGATCCGTTACTCGTGGGCGCCATTGTCTCGGCCGCACATCGGACCGGCCCAGCCGGACAGCGGCATCAGCATTCGCAATCGAATCGGCAATTTGCGCCGCGTCAGCATGCCAATCGTGTGTAGCGTTGGCACGTCGAGTCAAAGGCTTAACTCCTAGGCTCATCTCGCCAGGCTCCCAGAGGCTGGCGCGCAGCTGTGCCTACCCGAGTCATCTGAAAGCAGAAGGGGCAACGTGGACGAGATCCTGGCGAGGGCCGGAATCTTCCAGGGGGTGGAACCGAGCGCCGTCGCCGCGCTGACCAAGCAACTGCAACCCGTCGACTTCCCGCGCGGACACACAGTTTTCGCGGAGGGTGAGCCGGGTGATCGGCTGTACATCATCGTTTCCGGCAAGGTCAAAATCGGTCGCCGGTCCCCGGACGGCAGGGAGAATCTGCTAACCATCATGGGTCCGTCTGACATGTTCGGTGAGCTGTCGATATTCGACCCAGGGCCGCGAACCTCGAGCGCGACGACGATTACCGAGGTGCGGGCGGTGTCGATGGACCGCGACGCGCTGCGGGCCTGGATCGCCGACCGGCCCGAGATTGCCGAGCAACTACTGCGCGTGCTGGCCCGCCGGCTGCGCCGCACCAACAACAACCTCGCCGACCTCATCTTCACCGACGTGCCTGGCCGGGTCGCCAAGCAGCTGCTGCAACTCGCGCAGCGCTTCGGCACCCAGGAGGGCGGTGCGATGCGGGTGACGCACGATCTGACTCAGGAAGAGATCGCCCAGTTGGTCGGGGCCTCGCGCGAAACCGTGAACAAGGCGCTGGCCGACTTCGCCCATCGCGGGTGGATCCGCCTGGAGGGCAAGAGCGTGCTCATCTCGGACTCCGAACGGCTGGCCCGCCGAGCGAGGTAAGCGCGCACGGAGTGCGGGCGCAACCGAGCGAGCATCAAACCCCGAGCGAGGTAAGCGCGCACATCAAGGGTTGCGCCCAGATCGACGGTAGCGACACGGTCTCTCGAACTCTTGCGCGCAGACGTAGATCTCGTTGCGGCGGTCAGCGCCGGAGGTAGTCGAGCTGGGCCTGCACCGACCATTCGGCGACGTCCCACAGCTCTTCGTCGACATCGACGTAGACATGCTCGACGACCTGACGCGTCGTCGCGTCATCGCCGAGTGTCTGCAATGCGACCCGGACCTGGTCGAGGCGCTGTTCGCGATGCGCCAGATATCCCTGCGCGACCTCCTCGATGTTGTCCAGCTCCGGGCCGTGACCGGGCAGCACGGTCCGCCCGCCCAGTCCGCGTAGCCGTTGCAGGGAATCCAGATAGTCGGCCAGGCTGCCGTCTTCAGTGTCGATGACGGTCGTTCCGCGACCCAGCACGGTGTCTGCGGTCAGCACCGCGTCGTCGAGAACGAACGACAACGAATCGGCGGTGTGGCCGGGTGTCGCCCACACCGTGATCCGCAGGCCGGCCACGTCGATGACCTCGCCGTCGATCAATTCGCCGGACATCCCGCGCAGAAATCCGCTCCCAGCCGAGCGCACCGGTGCGCCGGTCAGGCCGACCAGCTTGTCGATGGCGTCGGTGTGGTCGCCGTGCCGGTGACTGATCAGCACCAAAGCGATGCGGCCCACACCGGCCACGGCCGCGATGTGCTCGTCGTCATCGGGGCCGGGGTCGACGATCACCACCTCATCGCTGCCGGGCCTACGCAGCACCCAGGTGTTGGTGCCCTCCAGCGTCATCAAGCCCGGGTTGTTGGCCAGTACCACCGATGCGGTGTCGGTGACCGGGCGCAGCCGACCGTAAGCCGGATGCGCCAACGCTTCAGTGGCATCAGTCATGGCCGCTAACCGACCTCGACCACCAGCTCAACCTCGACCGGAGCGTCCAACGGCAGTTCCGCGACGCCCACCGCCGAGCGGGCATGCACGCCGGCATCGCCGAACACCTCGGCGAGCAGATCCGAGGCACCGTTGAGCACGCCCGGCTGGCCGTTGAAGCCAGCTGCGGACGCGACGAATCCAACCACCTTGACCACCTTGGTCACCGAGTCGATGCCCACCAGGGAGTCGATGGCCGCCAGGGCGTTGAGCGCGCAGACCCGGGCGAGTTCCTTGCCGCGCTCCGGCGCCACCTCGACGCCGACCTTTCCCGACTGCACCAAGGTGCCGTCCTGCATCGGTAGCTGGCCGGAGGTGTAGACCAGGTTGCCGCTGCGAACGACCGGTACATAGGAGCCCAACGGTTGGACGACGACCGGCAACTCGATACCGAGCTCTTTCAGCCGGGCCGAAGCGGTCACCTCGGGCGCTTCAAATACGCGACGTGCTGCTCGCCGGTGGGGCCGGGAAGCACCGCGACCAACTCCCACCCGTCGGCCCCCCACTGGTCGAGGATCTGCTTGGTGGCGTGGGTCAACAGCGGGACTGTCGCGTACTCCCAGGTTGCGGGTTGGCTCATATCCCGAGCTTATCCGCAGGCCGTTCGAGGTATCTGGCTAGCATGCAAGGGTGGGGACCACATCGAGCGGTGGCAGCAACGTCGGCTGGCCATCGCGACTGTCAAAAACTCGTCTGCACTTCGTGACCGGCAAGGGGGGCACCGGCAAATCGACGGTTGCCGCCGCGTTGGCGCTGACCCTGGCGTCCGGCGGACGCAAGGTGTTGCTTGTCGAAGTCGAAGGGCGCCAAGGCATTGCGCAACTCTTCGACGTGCCGCCGCTGCCCTACAAGGAGCTCAAGATCGCCAGCGCCGAACGTGGCGGTCAGGTGAACGCCCTGGCGATCGACATCGAGGCTGCCTTCCTTGAATACCTCGACATGTTCTACAACCTCGGCATCGCGGGTAAGGCGATGCGTCGGGTCGGCGCAATCGAGTTCGCGACGACCATCGCACCCGGCCTGCGCGACGTTCTGCTCACCGGCAAAATCAAGGAGGCGGTGATCCGCGTCAACAAAGGGGACAAGACCCCGGTCTACGACGCGATCGTGGTCGATGCGCCACCGACCGGCCGCATCGCCCGCTTCCTGGACGTCACCCGGGCTGTCTCCGATCTCGCCAAAGGCGGGCCGGTCTACTCCCAGGCCGAAGGCGTGGTCAAGATCCTGCACTCCGACCAGACGGCGATTCACCTGGTCACCCTGCTGGAGGCGTTACCGATGCAGGAGACCAAAGAGGCCATCGACGAGCTGCAGGAGCTGGGCTTGCCAATCGGGTCGGTGATTGTCAACCAGAACATCCCGGTCTATCTGCAGCCCGATGATCTTGCCAAGGCCGCCGACGGTGACATCGACGCCGACGCAGTCCAGTCCGGCCTGGCCGCCGCCGGGATCAAGCTCAGCGACGACGATTTCGCCGGCTTGCTGACCGAGACCATCCAGCACGCCACCCGGATCACCGCGCGGTCGTCGACCGCCGAGCAGCTCGACGAGCTCAAGGTGCCGCGCTTGGAACTTCCGACGATCCCCGACGGCGTCGACCTCGGCAGCCTCTACGAGCTGTCGGAATCGCTTGCGCAGCAAGGAGTTCGATGAGTACCACACCGCCGGTGCTGGATATCGCCGGCATCCTCGAGGACACCACGAACCGCGTGGTGGTCTGCTGTGGCGCGGGTGGCGTCGGTAAGACCACCACCGCCGCGGCCATGGCGCTGCGCGCCGCGGAGTACGGCCGGACGGTGGTTGTCCTGACGATCGACCCGGCCAAGCGACTGGCACAGGCCTTGGGGATCAGCGATCTGGGCAACACGCCGCAGCGCGTGCCGCTCGCTGCCGAGGTAACTGGCGAGCTCTACGCGATGATGCTCGACATGCGCCGCACCTTCGACGAGATGGTGGTGCAGTACTCCGGGCCCGATCGCGCGCAGGCGATTTTGGACAACCAGTTCTACCAAACGGTCGCCACCTCGCTGGCCGGCACACAGGAGTACATGGCGATGGAAAAACTCGGCCAGCTGCTGGCCGAGGATCGCTGGGACCTGGTGGTGGTGGACACCCCGCCGTCGCGCAACGCGTTGGACTTTTTGGACGCACCCAAGCGGCTGGGCAGCTTCATGGACAGCCGGCTGTGGAAGCTGCTACTGGGACCGGGCCGCGGTATCGGGCGATTGGTCACCGGCGCGGTCGGCTTGGCGATGAGGGCGCTGTCGACTGTCCTGGGTTCGCAGATGCTATCCGACGCCGCCAGCTTCGTGCAGTCGCTGGACGCGACCTTCGGCGGCTTCAGGGAGAAGGCCGACCGCACCTACTCGCTGCTCAAGCGGCGCGGCACGCAATTCGTCGTGGTGTCGGCCGCGGCGCCGGACGCGCTGCGCGAGGCGTCGTTCTTCGTGGATCGGCTGTCGGAAGAGAAGATGCCGCTGGCGGGACTGATCCTGAACCGGACACACCCGATGCTGTGTTCACTGCCGGTCGAGCGGGCCATCGACGGCGCCGAAACCATCGAAACCGACGGAGGCAACGCTCTGACCAAAGCCGTGTTGCAGATTCACGCCGATCGGGCAGCGACGTCCAAGCGGGAGATCCGCCTGCTGTCTCGGTTTACCGGTGCGAACCCGCACGTCGCGATCGTCGGGGTGCCATCGTTACCCTTCGACGTCTCCGATCTGGAGGCGTTGCGGGCGATCGCGGACCAGATGACTTCGGTCGGTTGACGATGCGGGCCGGTAACGGCCCGCTGAGGAGACCGCCAATCAAGCTTCGGTCGGGTTAAGGGTTCAGCCGACGCTGCGGTGCTTGCGCTGGGTGCTGAAGAACTCGGCCCACGACACCACCTCGGGGTGCTGCTTGAGCAGCGCACGCCGCTGACGCTCGGTCATCCCACCCCAGACGCCGAACTCCACCCGGTTGTCCAACGCGTCGGCACCGCACTCGAGCATGACCGGGCAGTGCCGGCAGATGACCGCCGCTTTGCGTTGTGCAGCCCCCCGCACGAACAGCTCGTCAGGATCAGTGGCCCGGCACAGCGCCTTGGCAACCCAGGTGATTCTGGACTCTGCCTCGACCCCTTGAAGAGCGGCGTTTGTCGGTGTTGCGCTTGTCTTACCCGGCGCGGTCCGTATAGCTGACACCAGCGATTCCCCTTCGCTACTGGCCACCGGTGTGGCGCTCACTGCGTGATCCAGAACCCCGATGCGATCTATGCCACACTGCGCTGCTCGGTGTTACCTGTATCTCATTGTGTGGATAAGCTACGTGGTCAGGTACCAATTACGCAACATTCTGGAAACGCTTTTTTGGGACGCCCGTGCAGTCCGATCATGAAACGGGCTCGGGAACTCGCGATAAGGGCGACTAACATCGCCCTGAGCTGCGACTGAGAGTAACCTGAGGCGGGGTGTCCAGAGAAAAAAATTTCACCGGCCTCTGGCGAAGACGACCATTGAAGCGCCGCTAGTCTAGAGCCATGTCGGAGCGCCCCGCGACTGCGGTCACCGTTGCCAAGCTCGTCGGCTGTTGCCTGCTCGCCAGCGTCATTCTGGCTGCCCTGCTGTTTCCGATGGCCGGCGGAATCGGGTTGGCGTCCAATCGCGCCTCCGAGGTCGTCGGCAATGCGTCGGCGCAGCTTCTCGAGGGTGATGTACCGGCAGTGACCACGATGGTGGACGCCAAGGGCAACACCATCGCGTGGCTCTACTCCCAGCGCCGGTTCGAGGTGCCCAGCGACAAGATCGCCAACACCATGAAGCTGGCCATCGTCTCGATCGAGGACAAGCGGTTCGCCGAGCACAACGGCGTGGACTGGAAGGGCACCTTGACCGGGCTGGCCGGCTACGCCTCGGGTGACACCGACACCCGCGGTGGCTCGACGCTGGAGCAGCAGTATGTGAAGAACTACCAGCTGCTGGTGATCGCACAGAACGATGCTGAGAAGCGCGCGGCGGTCGAGACAACACCGGCGCGCAAGCTGCGCGAAATCCGGATGGCGCTCACTCTGGACAAGACCTTCACCAAGCCGGAGATCCTGACCCGCTACTTGAATCTGGTGTCGTTCGGTAACAACGCTTTTGGCGTGCAGGATGCGGCGCAGACGTATTTCGGCATCAACGCCTCGGACCTGAACTGGCAGCAGGCCGCGTTACTGGCCGGCATGGTTCAGTCGACCAGCGCGCTCAACCCCTACACCAACCCCGACGGGGCGCTGGCGCGGCGAAATCTGGTGCTGGACACCATGATCGAGAATGTGCCCAATGAGGCTGACGCGATACGCGCCGCCAAGGCCGAGCCGCTGGGCATCTTGCCGCAACCCAACGAATTGCCGCGCGGCTGCATTGCCGCCGGCAACCGCGCCTTCTACTGCGACTACGTGCAGGCCTACCTGGCCCGCGCCGGAATCGATAAGGAGAAGCTGGCCCGCGGCGGCTATTTGATCCGCACCAACCTCGATCCCGACGTCCAGGAGCCGGTCAAGCACGCGATCGACACCTTCGCCAGCCCGAGCCTCGAGGGCATCGCGAGTGTCATGAGTGTGATCAGGCCGGGGAAGAACTCGCACAAGGTCGTCGCGATGGCCAGCAACCGGACGTACGGGCTGAACGGTGAGGCCGGCGAAACCATGCGGGCACAACCGTTCTCGCTGGTCGGCGATGGCGCCGGGTCGATCTTCAAAATTTTCACCACAGCCGCCGCGATGCAGATGGGTATGGGGATCAACACCCAACTCGAGGTGCCGGGCCGTTTCCAGACCAAGGGGATGGGCAACGGCGGCGCCAAGGGCTGCCCCAAGGAAACGTGGTGTGTGATCAACGCCGGCAACTACCGCGGGTCGATGAATGTCACCGACGCACTGGCCACCTCGCCGAACACCGCGTTCGCCCGGCTGATCCAACTCGTGGGTGTCCAGCGAACGGTCGACATGGCGGTCAAGCTCGGGCTGCGGTCCTACGCCGAACCCGGCTCCGCCCGCGACTACGACCCCGAAAGCAACGAAAGTCTGGCCGACTTCATCAAGCGGCAGAACATCGGCTCGTTCACTCTCGGCCCGTTCGAACTCAACGCGCTCGAATTGTCTAATGTCGCAGCGACATTGGCATCCGGCGGGACGTGGTGCCCACCCAACCCGATCGACAAGCTGATCGACCGCAACGGCAACCAGGTCGCCGTCACTACCGAGGCATGCGATCAGGTGGTTCCCGAAGGACTGGCAAACACGCTGGCCAACGCAATGAGCAAGGACGCAGTGGGCGGCGGCACCGCAGCTGGTTCCGCCTCAGCAGCCGGCTGGAACCTTCCGGTGTCGGGGAAGACCGGCACCACCGAGGCGCACCGGTCGTCGGGCTTTGTCGGGTTCACCAATCAGTACGCAGCGGCCAACTACATCTACGACGACTCCACGTCGCCGTCAGACCTCTGCTCGTCGCCGTTGCGGCGTTGCGGTGACGGCAACCTCTACGGCGGCAATGAGCCGGCTCGCACCTGGTTCACCGCGATGAAGCCGATCGCCACCCTTTTCGGCGACGTGAAGCTGCCACCCACCGATCGGGAGTACGTGGACGGCGGCGCCGGATCCCGGGTGCCCAGCGTCGCCGGTCTCGACGTTGACGCCGCGCGTCAGCGCTTGAAGGAATCCGGCTTCCAGGTCGCTGAGCAACCCGCTTCCGTCAACAGCAGCGCGCGCTTCGGCGAGGTGGTCGGAACCACTCCCAACGGACAGACGATTCCGGGCGCTGTCGTCACAATCCAGACCAGCAACGGCATTCCGCCGGCGCCGCCTCCAGCGGCAGAAGGCGGCGGTCCGGCTCCGGTGGGGTCGCAGGTGATCGAGATTCCGGGTCTGCCGCCGATCACCATCCCGATCCTGGCGCCACCGCCTCCCTAGCAGGTCTGCCTCCCTGGCAGGTCTGTCGGTGTGTGACGCGACTCCACCCGGCGCCCGGCTAGTACGCTGGCCTGCATGCCATCGGCTATCACACGACGGTCCGCTCTGAAAAGTACCGGCGCGGTTGCGCTGGGATCAGCTGCTGCCGGGATCGGCTACGCCTCGCTCATCGAACGCAATGCCTTTGTACTGCGCGAACTGACGGTCCCGGTACTGGACCCCGGTTCGCTGCCATTGCGCGTGCTGCACATCAGCGATCTCCATATGCGACCCGGCCAGCGCCGCAAGCAGGCATGGCTGCGTGAGCTCGCCGGCCTCGAGCCCGACCTCGTCGTCAACACGGGCGACAACCTGGCACATCCCCGCGCGGTACCGTCGGTCGTGCAGAGCCTCGGCGACCTGCTCTCGGTGCCGGGCGTCTTCGTTTTCGGCAGCAACGACTACTTTGGGCCGCGCCCGAAGAATCCGCTGAACTACCTGACCAAGCCGGGCCATCGGGTGAAAGGTCAGCCGTTGCCCTGGCAAGACCTCAGGGCGGCGTTCACCGAGCGTGGCTGGCTGGATCTGACTCACAATCGGCGCGAGCTCGAAGTGGCGGGTCTGCACATCGCCGCCGCCGGAGTCGACGACCCGCACATAGCCCGCGACCGCTACGACGCCATCGCGGGACCGGCCAGCCCGGCCGCCAACCTGCGGCTGGGGCTGACTCATTCGCCCGAGCCCCGGGTGCTGGATCGGTTCGCCGCCGACGGCTACCAGTTGGTGATGGCTGGCCACACCCACGGCGGGCAACTGTGCCTGCCGTTCTACGGAGCGCTGGTGACCAATTCCGGACTCGACCGCTCACGCGCCAAGGGTCCGTCACGCTGGGGTGCCGACATGCGGTTGCACGTGTCCGCCGGGATCGGGACATCGCCCTACGCCCCGGTGCGGTTCTGCTGCCGGCCAGAAGCCAGCCTGCTGACATTGATTGCCGCACCCACCGGAGGGCGGGACGCGCAGCGCGACCGCGGTCGGTCCCAACCCACGTATTCAGTGGGCTGACCCGTTGCAGATTAGTTAGTCAGAACTTTCGCATTCGACGATGCGCTGACCGGTTGGACATCTTCGGTCCACTGAGCTTCGCTCCACACCTGATCGGCGTCGCTCTCGGGCGCGGTAATGAGCAGCCACAGCACCCCGAGGGCCAGGATTCCGCCGAACACCACGGCGCCTAACACCGTCATGATCTACCTGCTTCCGTAGCACGTCGTGCGCGATTAGTTTAGTCAGCAGTGCCCGCTGACGAGTTATTCCACGCCGGGGTGTGGTGCAGATCGCTCGCCTCCTTCGGTGACGTCGTGCGCTTTAGGAAGCTGCCGGGTCGGTGCGATACGCTGTCGTGGCTTCAATCGGGGTGTGGCGCAGCTTGGTAGCGCGCTTCGTTCGGGACGAAGAGGTCGTGGGTTCGAATCCCGCCACCCCGACTCACGTGTGAAGAGCAAGGCAGAGGTGAGAATCCCCCGCGGCTCTCGCCTGCTGCCGTGCTTGGTTTCTCAGCTTTGAATGCAAGGGAAACCCCTGTATTGCCATCGCGACGGTGCCACTATCTTCAGCACCAGGCTTTTACTGGGGGAGGAGCGTCATGGGGGCTGCGAGAGGACTGGCCGGGGGCACTGCATTTGTTGCCGCCGCCGTCGGATTGGCTTTTCACGCGGCGGCCGAACCGCCCGTCGGTCGTTATACGGCAACGGTGATCGACGCGGCGTCAGGCCAGGAACTGCCGGGACAAACCAGCACCTTGGTTTTCAGCCCATGCGGATCGGGTTGCACACACGTCCTCTCGCCGACGGGAACGTTCGAGCTACACCTGCAGGACAGTGTGTGGAGCGGTGCTGCTCGCACTGCGGGCGGGCAGACCTGCACGAACACCGTGAACGCCCGGCTTTTGTGGACTCACTCCTGCACCGGGCCGGCGATCCGCGCGCAGCTCACCAAGAGCGGCTGACACCGGCACTAGGGAACGACGAGGGTGTTCGTCGACAGGTGCGCCCCGAAGTAGGTGGCCTGCGGATCGACCACGACCGTCTTGTCCTCGCCCCGGGCGGCCAACACGTCGCGCGCCATCTGCTCGAACGTGACCTTGGCAGGCCCGCCGACGTTCTCGATCCCGTTGATCGGCGCAGCTTCGGCCACCCGGGCCACGACATCCGCGAGATCCGCGGTGGTGATCGGCTGGATCAGCGCGTCCGGAACGCGCACCTCGTCGCCGACCGTCAATGACGCTGTGATGGCGTCGGTGAACTCGACGAATTGGGTGGCGCGCACGATCGAGTAGGCAATCCCCGCGCGCTCGATCAGTTTCTCCTGGGCGGCCTTCGCACGCATGTAGCCACTCTCGGGGATCTGGTCGCAGCCGACGATCGACACCGCGACGTAGTGCCCGACTCCCGCGTTCTTGGCCGCGGCAAGCAGGTTCGCCGTCGATGTGGTGAAAAACTCCATCACCGGGTCGTCGTCGAAGTCGGGCGCGTTCGCGACGTCGACGACCACGCCGGCGTCGGTCAGTACTTCAGCGAGGCCTTCACCGGTCAAAGCATTGACACCGGTCCGAGGAGACGCCGCGACCGGATCGTGGCCCCGCTGCCTCAGCGTGTCAATGACCTTCGACCCCAGAGCGCCCGTACCGCCGATTACCACGATTCTCATAGTGGCAAGCAACGCACGGGTCGGCGGCCTAGGTCAAGCCCGGCGGAAACATGCTGTCCATGACCGGGAACCACTCGTCCGGCGGCAGGTAATTGGCGATGTTGAAGACGTCGGCGGGAAAGTGTGAGCTGATCAACCCGTCGAAAAGCAGTTGCGGTGTTGCGGAGTTCCACGGTTCGATCCAGTCGCCCGAACCGTTGGCCGTGGTTTCCAGGAAGTTCGTGAATACCCCTGGCACGGTGTCGATTTCGATATGGTTGCCGTTGGCCAGCGTCAGACTGAAGTCGTTGAAGTCGTACATCGTGACGCCGTCGACGACCTTGCCGCCGGGTCCCACAGTGAAGTCGTACAACGACGCTCCGGCCAGGTTTCCGGAATCCAGGCCGCCGGCGTTGTCCGCGGCCGGGGTGAACGCACCGAAGTGGTAGATGGCGTTGTCCATCACCGAGGTCGAGTAGTCCTCCTCCGACACGGCATAGCTTCCCGAGATGCCGTCGGTGAACGACGACCCCGGCACGAAGACGTTGGTTGGTTGAGTGTCCTTCCAGTCTTCGAACAGCGGCCGGAAGCCCGTGTAGACCACATCGGTGGGTTTACCACCGGAGACCAGACACTCGGCGAGCTGGCAGGTATCGGCCTGCGCGAGCGCGGCCGGGGTAAGCGCAGCGACGGCGATGCCGGCGGCTGCTGCCCACAAAAGACGACGTTGGTTCACCATTCGACCCCCATCTGGCGTTGTTGCAATCACGTGCAACAGTCCCGAATCCGCAGAGCGTACCCCGCCGATAATCTCCAAGTATTCGGAATAAAAGAATTTGCCGAGACGCAGTCTGGTCTTTATCAGAGAGTCTGCTGCCTGCGCAGAATGCCGCGGTGTGGACTATTTATGCGGCGAATTGAGGTAGCCACAGACACGAGAATCAGCCGGATTGATTCCTTTTGACCGCTTCAGCGCTTCGCCGTCTACTTGTGTTCGACTGTCGCACGAATCTTTTGCGTCGCGGTCGGGAAAACTGGATGATCGCCTGGTGAGGGTCATCGTTACCGGCGGCAACAGTGGCGTCGGCGCCGCCACCGCGAGCACCCTCGCCGCTGACGGGCACAGCGTCGTCATTGCCTGCCGGACCATCGCGAAGGCAGAACAGGCGGCCGCCGCGATGAGCGGCGATGTGACGATCGCCCACCTGGACCTGGCCGATCTGGCCAGCGTGCGGAAGTTTGCCGACTCGGTCGACGGCGTCGATGTGCTGATCAACAACGCCGGGGTGCTGGGTCTGCCGTTGACGCGCACCGCCGACGGCTTCGAAGCCCACATGGGCACGAACTACCTCGGTCATTTCGCGCTGACGTGTCTGCTCGGCGACCGGATCAAGGACCGGATCATCTCGGTGGTCAGTTCGGCTTATGCGTTGAGCCGCCTGCACCCCGACGATCTGAACTGGCACAACCGCAGGTATTCCAAGTGGTCGGCTTACGGAGAGTCCAAGTTGGCGGTGATGTTGTTCAATCACGAACTGACCAGCCGCGGCGTGCGGGTCTACCTGACCGATCCAGGTGCGACCGACACCGATATCACCCGGGACACCACCGGGGTGCTGCCATGGATCCGCGAACACACCTTCCGCCGGTTTCCGGCGCACAGCGCGGTGACTGGCGCACGTTCGACCATTCAGGCGGTCACCACCGACCTGGCCAGCGGGACATATCTCGCGCCGCGTTTCAGCCAGTGGGGTAAACCTAAGGCGACCACAGTGCGCCGCAAAGCGCGCGACGCCGCCATGGCACGGCGGTTGTGGGCCGTGTCAGTCGAGCTGACCGGATGCGACTGGGCCGTTTGACGAGTGCGGATGCGCGGGTACACACCTGCGTGACTCACACCCAAGCGATTGTCGAGCCGCGGCTGCCGGCTGCCCTCGGACCGCTGTCGATGGCCGTCCGGCGTAGCCTCACCGGGCCCGCTCCCCGAGACGAGCTGATGCGAATCGGCGCGCCGGTCGGCGACTCGGACCCCTACGGCCTGGATCTGCAGCTTGCCCTCTACATGTGCTACGAACTGCACTACCGCGGCTTCGCCGACGTCGACCCCAGCTGGGAATGGAACCCCGGACTGCTGCACCTGCGAGCACAATTGGAACGCGCGTTCCTGGCCGGTGTGCGCCGCGACGTTGGCCCCATCGACCCTGACCGAACCGCCAAAGCCGAAATGGACGATCTTTCGATCGAGTCGGCCGACGGATCGGGGCCGTCATACTGGTTGCGCGACAAGGGAACCTGGGAGCAGATGCTCGAATACTTCGTGCATCGTTCGCTGTATCACTTGAAAGAGGGTGACCCGCACGCCTTCGCGATTCCCCGTCTCAGCGGTCAAGCCAAGGCATCGTTTGTGGCAATCGAATTCGACGAGTACGGGGCCGGGCGCGCAGAGAAGGTTCATCAGCAGTTGTTCACCGACCTGTTGACCGCCGCCGGACTCGATGCGACCTATCTGGCCTACCTCGACGTTGTTCCGGCCGAAGCGCTTGCAGTGGTGAACCTGATGTCGCTGTTCGGTTTGCACCGGCAGTTCCGCGGAGCCGCTGTCGGACATTTCGCCTCGACTGAGATCACCTCGTCGCCGGGCTCGCGCCGATTGGTGGAGGCGCTGCGGCGGATGGATGCGCCGCCGGAATGTGTGGCGTTCTACAGCGAACACGTCGAGGCGGATGCGGTCCACGAGCAGGTGGTACGTCACGACGTGGTGGGTGCCTTGGTCGCGCGGGAGCCTCATCTGGACCAGGACGTGGTATTCGGTATCCGCGCCCACGCTGCCGTCGAAGACCGGCTCGCCGACGTGATCATGGCTTCGTGGGAAGCCGGCAAGACGTCGTTAAGACTCGCGCTTGGCTGAATTTGCCTGTGCGGCAGGGCGACAGCGTCGATGGCTGGTGTCGCACATCGGGTAGATCTTGCTACGCCTGCACGTGCAGATCGCCACCATGAAGCGGTCGGATTCGACGACCTCGCCGTCTGGCGTCTCGATGGACACCGGCCCAGGGATCAGCACCGGCCCGCTCGGCACCACCTGAACCCGAACCGGGTCAGTCACGGCTTGTCCGCCCGGATCACTACCAGCTCCTCGGTTCGGCAACCGCGTTTGATCTGACCGGTGACCTCCAGCCACCCAGCGCGTGCGGATAGCACGGGCCCGAACGGAATATACTGTGTTGCAACGACTTCAGCGTTCAGCCCGGTTGACCGCAATGAATCCAGTGACTTGCGGACACCCGACAGAGCAGAATGCACCATGAGCAGAGAACCGCCGGCGTCCAATAGGCTGGCCGCCGACTCACACAGTGGGTCGAGCACCATCCGCCCGTCGATACCGGCGTCCCATGCGCGCGCCGGCCCGGCGGTGATCGGGATGACTTCGGTGTCGCCCGCCGGTGGAGTCGGAACGTACGGCGGGTTCGACACGATCAGATCAAAAGGCGCGTGATCCAAAGCACTGGACCACGATCCTTCGCGCACGTCGATGTCGACACCGGCATACATGGCGTTACCTGTCGAGCACTTCACGGCGCGAGGGCAGATGTCGAACGCGACCACGCGGGCCGCGCCCAGTTCTGCCGCGGCGATAGCAACGACACCGCTGCCGGTGCACAGGTCCAACACCCGCCGCCCGCCGGCTAACTGCGTCCGCTCGAGCGTCTCGATCAACAGGTGCGAATCATGTTGCGGCGGGTAGACGCCGTCGATGTCAAGGGAAGTGGACGTTGCAGAGTAAGCAATGGTCACGTCGGCCTTTCGAAATGCTGATATGCCGTGCTGCTTACGGCTTGACGTGACTGATGCCCACAATTAACAATCTCGAAACCGCAATCCCCGGCAAAGTGCTCAGCCGCGAACCGGAGCCTGCTCGAGTTGGTCGATGAGCTTCGCGCAGAACGCCGGAAGGTCGTCAGGTGAGCGGCTGGTGATCAGGTTTCCGTCCACCGCGACTTCTTCGTCGACCACCTCGGCACCGGCGTTTTTGAGATCGGTGCGGATGCTCGGATACGACGTCATGGTGCGGCCCGCAACCACCCCGGCCTCCACCAGAGTCCACGGTCCGTGACAGACGGCGGCAACCGGTTTACCTGAGTTCACGAAGTCACGCACGAACGCGACAGCGGCATCATCCAGCCGCAGCTTGTCCGGGTTGACGGTGCCGCCGGGCAATACCAGCGCATCGAATTCGTCCACGGACGCTTCAGATACCACCTGATCGACACGAATCGTTCCGGCCGGCTCCAGATCATGATTACGCGCTTGTATGTCACCGGTTTTGAGCGAAAGTAGCAGTACTTCAGCGCCGTTCTCGGTCAACTGCGCGCGCGGTGTCTCGAATTCGACCTTCTCGACGCCATCGGCAGCCAGCATGGCTACTTTCTTGCCTTGCAATGAATTTGACATGGTATCCCTTTCTCCTAAGCGGCTGACCGCAGCGCCGCCAGTAGCGGCTCGGCGGCCTCCTTCAGAAATTGCTGCTGGCTGTCACCGCCGACTTGTACCAAGGCGATGTCGGTGAATCCCGCTTCCCAGTAGGGCCTTACGGCCTCGACGATCGCGTCGAGGTCCGGCCCGCAAGGGATGCTGTCCGCGACGTCTTCAGGCCGCACGAACTGGGTGGCCCCGGCGAAGCCGGCCGGTGTGGGCAAGTCGGCATTGACTTTCCAGCCGCCGCCGAACCAGCGGAACTGGTCGTGCGCGCGCTGGATGGCCGCATCCCGATCGTGGTCCCAGCAGATCGGGATCTGCCCGACCACCCGACCGCCCCCGGCGATTCCCTTGGCCTGCCGCGCGGTATGCCATTCGTGCACAAGCTCCCCGTCGGGCTCTACCGCAATCAGATGATCGGCCAGCAAACCGAATTTGTCGATCGCCCTCGTGCCGCCCATCGCCACGCCGATCGTGACCGGCACGTCGGGCAGATCCCACAGTCGTGCCGAGTCCACTTGGAAGTGATCGCCCCGCCAATCGACCAGGTCGCCGTCGAACAAGCTACGGATGATCTCGATGGCCTCGCGCAGCATCTCCTGCCGCTGCGCGACCGCCGGCCAACCCCTCCCGACCACGTGCTCGTTGAGGTTTTCGCCGCTGCCCAGGCCGAGGGTGAATCGCCCATCGGCCAGAAGCTGCACGGTCGCCGCCTGCTGCGCGACGATCACCGGGTGATACCGCATGGTCGGGCAGGTCACGTAGGTGAACAAGTCCACCCGATCGGTGACTTGCGCTACCGCGCCCAGCACCGGCCAGACATTGGGCGCGTGGCCCTGCGACATCAGCCACGGCGAGATGTGGTCGCTGGCGACCTCGAAGTCGAAGCCCCGGTCCTCAGCCGAAATCGCATTCCTTACAAGGTCTTTGGGACCATTCTGCTCTGTCATCAGGGTGTAGCCGAACCGCGTCATAGAAATCGGGTACCCGTGAACCGCTGAGGCAAACGACCCCGGCGGGGCCAACTCGAACCGACCGCGTCAAAGTCGGTCTTTGACCGCCTTCGACAACCGCGATCCGTCGGCCTTGCCCGCCGCCAATGCGGTGGCCGCCTTCATCACCTGACCCATCTGCTTCGTGCCCGGACGCTCGCCCAATTCCTCGGCGACCTGCGCGATCGCGGTGTCAGCCACGTCGGCGACCTCCGCGTCGGTGAGCGGGGTCGGCAGATATTCGTCGATGACCTGTGCTTCGGCGTGCTCGTTCGCCGCGAGCTCACCGCGACCGTTCTGGGTGTAGATCTCCGCAGCCTCACCTCGCTTGCGGGACTCCTTGGCCAGCACTTTGAGTACCTCGTCGTCGGACAGCTCGCGCGCCTCCTTGCCGGAGACCTCCTCGGTTTGGATTGCGGCCACCAGCATCCGTAGTGTTGCGGTGCGCAGCTTGTCCTTCGACTTCATCGCATCGGTGAGATCCGCCCGCAGTCGAGACTTGAGTTCGGCCATGCCGCAGACGCTACGCGCCAGGCCGCGGCACATTGAGAAATGGGCAGGTGCTCGACAGTATGGAGCCATGCGAAGCAGGCCGCAGGAGCGGTGCTTGTTGATCGACCGCGGCCCGACCTGGTGAGCGCACCGCCACCCGAGGGTCCCTATGGCGGCTACCCGCCGGGTGGATACGGTCCTCCCGGTAATTCGCCTTATCCGACTTATCCGTCGTATCCGGCTTACCCGCCTTTTCCGCCGCCGGGGTATGGCTGGCAGCCCCGCTACCCGCCCCCGCCGGGATACGGCAATCCGCCACCTGCAGCGCCCGAACCGTGGACGCCCGGAGTCATCCCGTTACGGCCGTTGAGCCTGAGCGACATCTTCAACGGCGCCGCCGTCTACATTCGGGCCAACCCGGGACCAGCGCTGGGCTTGACGGCCATCGTCGTGGTGCTCACGCAGCTCATCTCGCTGGCCGCGTCCGCCGGACCACTGGCCGCCGCCGGCCGGCTCAGGACAGCGGCCCCCGACGAGCTCACCGGAGCTGATGTCGGAGCCTGGATGCTGTCGGGCGGGCTGGCCGGGCTGGTGGGCTGGCTGGCCGGCATCGTGCTGACCGGCATGCTGACGGTGGTGGTCGGCCGCGCGGTATTCGGCGGCCACATCGGTGCAGGCGAAGCCTGGTATTTGATTCGCGGGCGCCTGCCCACCCTGCTGGGCCTGGTTGGGCTCGAGGCCGCCGGACTGGTCCTGCTCGGCGGCGGGGTGGGGGCGATCATCGGCGTCACCGCCGCCGCGGGAAACATGGCGGCAGCGGTGCTCCTCGGCTTTCCGCTTGTGCTGACATCGATTGCCGGATTGGTCTATCTCTACGTGGCATTGACCTTCGCCCCCGTGCTGATCGTGCTCGAGCGGCTTCCGGTGATCGACGCGATGACACGGTCTTTTGCGCTGGTACGCAACAGCTTCTGGCGGATACTCGGCATCAGGATGCTGACCTGGTTGGTGGTGACGCTGATCGCCGGTGCCATCGCAGTCCCGTTCGACCTTCTCGGTCACCTGGTCGGCGGGTCCGGCCTCGAGCTCCTCGCCGCGACGGTGGGAGCCGTCGGGGCAGTGATCGGCCGGATCATCACAGCCCCGTTCGCCGCCGGCGTGGTGGTGTTGCTCTACACCGACCGTCGAATCCGCGGCGAAGCATTCGATCTCGTGCTTCAAACCGGAGCCGCTCGAGGTCCTTCGGCTACTGCATCGACCGACTACCTCTGGCTGACCCGGCCGGTATAGGAAAGCCCCAAAATGCCCGCTATCGACGTCGACCGCGACACCGCGCACCAGGCTGCCCAGCGCGAGCTCGACAAACCGATCTACCCGAAAGGCGCTGTATCGCAACGCATCCACGAGTGGATCCACGAGTTGCTGTACCGCATCGTCGAGAAGGGCTCCTCGGTGCCGGGTGGATGGCTGACCATCACCGTCCTGGTGATGTTGCTGATTGCAGCGGTGGTGGTCGCGGTTCGTATCGCGCGGCGGACGATCCGTACCCGCGCGGGCGGTGACCATCACCTGTTCGATGCCGGGCAGCTCACCGCCGCCCAGCATCGTGAAATTGCGGAACGGTTTGCTGCCGAAGAGGATTGGGCGGCAGCGATTCGCCATCGACTGCGTGCGGTGGCCCGCGGCCTCGAGGAGAACGGAACCCTGGAACCGCTGCCGGGTCGCACCGCCAGCGAGCTGGCCGCCGACGCCGCGGCCAGGCTGCCCGCACTGGCCGCTGACCTGTCCCGATCGGCGAGCGCGTTCAACGACGTCACCTACGGCGCCGCGCCCGGCACCCGGGCCGCCTACCAGCTGATCGTCGATCTCGACGGCCAGCTTCATCAGCGTTCGGCAACAGGTCAATTCGGCGCATCCGGGCAATTGATCCCCGACTCGTGGGCGCCGGTCCGGTGACGGTCACGCAGTCACCTCGGCCGGTGCGGCGTCGACCGTGGTGGTGGATTCTGGCCGCGCTGGTCGCCATTTGCGCGGTCGCCGCGATAGCCACCTATTTGACCGCGCCCCGGCCGGGCGGGCGGCTGGACCCGGCGGCGACCGGGCCTGACGGCGGGCACGCACTGGTGGCGCTGCTGCGTGACCGCGGAGTCACCGTCGTTGTCGTCGACAGTGTCGACGAGGCGGTCAATGCGGCGCGCCCGGGATCGCTGCTGTTGTTCGGCCAGACTCAGCGGGTCACCACCGAGCCGCTGCTGAAGCGCCTGGCGGACGCGTCCGGGGACCTGCTGCTGGTCGAGCCGACCTCACGGGCACGCGCTGCGCTGTCCCCCGGCATCCGCAGCGCCGGCACCGGGTCAGCCGACGGGGCCCCGAGTTGCGTTCTGCGCGAGGCGAATCAAGCGGGACCGGTGGACTTCGGGCCGTCGAACACCTTCCGGGCCGTCGGCGACACAGCCATGACCAGCTGCTACGGCGGCGCACTGGTCCGCTACCGGGACGGCGACCACAGTGTGACCGTGGTCGGGAGCACCGAGTTCATGACGAATAGCGGTCTGCTGCGGGCCGGCAATGCCGCACTGGCGATGAATCTGGCCGGTGAACATTCCCGGCTGGTCTGGTTCGCACCGCAACACATCGAAGGAGGATCGTCGGCCAAGGGGAAGATCTTCGACCTGATCCCGGAGAACGTGACCTGGATGATCGTCCAGTTGTGGCTGACCGTGGTACTCGTCGCGATGTGGAAGGGCCGCCGGATCGGGCCGCTGGTCGCCGAGGACCTACCCGTTGTGGTCCGGGCATCGGAGACGGCCGAGGGTCGCGGTCGGCTGTACCGGTCCCGGCGAGCCCGTGATCGCGCCGCCCAGGCGCTGCGGACTGCGACGCTGCAGCGCGTGCTGCCCCGCCTCGGTCTCGGTGCCGACGCCCAACCTCCGGCGGTGGTGCAGGCGATAGCGGGGCGCCGAGCCTTCGATCCACAGACGTTGTGGCACATCTTCTTCGGCCCGCCGCCGTCGACCGACGCGGACTTGGTAGAGCTCACTCGTGCACTCGATGACGTCGAAAGGCAGGTCACCCATTGATGACTCAATCGCCCTCCAGCTCAGCTGAGCCATCGCCAGTCCAGGCGGCGCGGCAAGCACTGCTCGCCTTACGCGGTGAGATCGGCAAGGCTGTGGTGGGACAGGAAGCGGTGATCACCGGGCTGGTGATCGCGCTGCTGTGCCGCGGGCACGTGCTGCTGGAAGGCGTTCCGGGGGTGGCGAAGACGTTGCTGGTTCGGTCCCTGTCGGCGGCGCTGCAGCTGGACTTCAAGCGCGTCCAGTTCACCCCGGACTTGATGCCCGGCGACATCACCGGGTCGTTGGTCTACGACAACCGCACCGCCGAGTTCGCTTTCCGCAGCGGTCCGGTTTTCACCAACCTGCTGTTGGCTGACGAGATCAACCGGACCCCGCCGAAGACACAGGCAGCACTGCTGGAGGCGATGGAAGAACGTCAGGTCAGTGTGGACGGCGAACCCAGGGCGTTGCCCGACCCGTTCATCGTGGCGGCGACCCAGAATCCGATCGAATACGAGGGCACCTACCAATTGCCCGAGGCGCAACTCGACCGGTTCCTGCTGAAGTTGGAGGTACCGCTGCCGCCACGGGACGCCGAAATCGCCATCCTCGGGCGGCACGCGCGGGGATTCGATCCGCGCGACCTCTCAGCGATCCGGCCCGTTGCCGGTGCGGCAGAGCTGGCCACCGGACGCGACGCGGTGCGCCGGGTGCTGGTGGCCGACGAGGTGCTCGGCTACATCGTCGACATCGCGGCCTCCACCCGGCACTCGCCGGCGTTGCAACTAGGCGTATCTCCGCGTGGCGCAACCGCTCTGCTGGCCACGGCGCGGTCCTGGGCGTGGCTTTCGGGGCGCAACTACATCTCTCCCGACGATGTGAAGGCAATGGCCCGTCCGACGCTGCGGCACCGGGTGCTGCTCCGGCCCGAAGCCGAACTCGAGGGGGCCACCACCGACGGCGTGCTCGACGGAATCCTGGCCTCCGTCCCGGTGCCGCGCTAGTGGTGTTGACCGGGCGCACCGCCCTGCTGGCACTGCTGTGCGTGCTTCCGATCGTGGTATCACCGTGGCCGGCAGCAACTTTCACAGCGCTGCTGGCTTTGCTCGGGGTGCTAATCGTCGCCGATGTCGCGGTGGCGGCCAGCCCCCTTCAGCTGGACTACAGCCGGCTGCCGAACGGCTCGGTTCGGCTCGGCGAGCAGGTGACGCTTGGACTGCTGATCCACAACACTGGCCGACGTCACTTCCATGGTCACGTTCGCGACGCGTGGCCACCCAGTACCCGAGCCGAACCGGCAAGCCACGCTGTCGATGTCTCTGCCGGACAAGCCCTTCGGGTGGACACCTGTCTGCGGCCGATTCGTCGCGGCGATCAGCCTTCAGCAGCGATCACCGCGCGCTCGATCGGTCCGCTGGGCTTGGCGGGTCGGCAGCGTTCGCGCCCGGTGCCCGGCGAGGTGCGGGTGCTGCCTCCGTTCCTGTCCCGTAAGCACCTGCCGTCCCGACTGGCCAGACTTCAAGAAATGGACGGGCTGCTGCCCACCTTGACTCGCGGCCAGGGCACCGAATTCGACTCGTTGCGTGAGTATGTGGTCGGTGACGACGTCCGCTCCATCGATTGGCGGGCGACGGCCCGTCGGTCCGACGTGGTGGTGCGCACCTGGCGGCCGGAACGCGACCGGCGGGTCGTCATCGTGCTCGACACCGGACGCACCGCCGCCGGACGGGTCGGGGTCGACCCGACGGCCGGTGACCCCAACGGCTGGCCGCGACTGGATTGGTCGATGGACGCCGCGCTGCTGCTTGCGGCGCTCGCCTCGCGGGCCGGTGACACCGTCGACTTTTTCGCCCACGACCGAGTGACCAGGGCCGGCGTATTCGGCGCAGCACGGACCGAACTCCTGGGCCGCGTGGTCGAGGCGATGGCGCCACTGAAACCCGCCCTCATCGAATCCGACGCGACGGCAATGGTTTCCGCAGTGATGCGGCGCACCCGGCGTCGCGCACTGGTGGTGCTGATGACCGACCTCAACGCGAGCGCCCTCGACGAGGGCTTGCTGCCGGTACTTCCCCAACTCACGGCCAGGCACCGGGTGATCGTCGCCGCGGTTGCCGATCCCAGGGTCGACGAACTGGCCGCCGGCCGCTCCGATCCTGCCGCGGTGTACGACGCCGCCGCCGCCGAACGCTCACGCAACGAGCGGTCCACGATCGCGTCGCGGCTGCGCCACAGTGGTGTGGAGGTGATCGATGCGGCGCCCACCGAGCTGGCGCCCGCATTGGCCGACCGCTACCTGGCGATGAAAGCCGCTGGCCGGCTTTAGCTCAGCTGGCCACTCGACACAGTCTCATCGGGTTGGCACCACGTCGGGCGCGTCAGCGATATCGCCGGTGTCGCCCACCCGGACCGCGCGCCGGCCGAAGTACACCACATACGTCATGAAGCCCGCCTCCGCGAGAACTCCGATACCGATCCGGATAAACGTCGGCAGCGCAGACGGTGTGACGAACGCTTCGATCACACCCGAAACAAGCAGCACCACAACCAAACCCACGGCGACCGAGATCACCGCACGACCCTGCTCCGCGAGCACCTGGCCGCGCGGCCGGTCGCCCGGTGCGATCACCGACCAGCCCAGTCGCATCCCCGCGGCGCCGGCCAGCAACACCGCTGTCAATTCCAGCAGGCTGTGCGGCAGCAGCAACCCGAACAGTACGTCCGCCTTACCGGCCTGCAACATCAGCCCCGCCACGACACCGAGATTGGCGGCATTGGCAAACAGCACGAACGGTATCGGCACGCCCAGCACGACCGAAAACGCAATGCACTTGGCCGCCACCCAGGCGTTGTTGACCCAGACATGCAGCCCGAAAGCGGCGGCCGCATGCTCGCTGTAATAGGAGGCGAAGTCGTGGTTGACCAATTCGTCGATTTCGCTTGGTGTTCCGATCGTCGATTGCACTTCCGGACTACCCATGACCCATAACGCGACCACGGCCGAAACGGCGAAGAAAACGACAGCCGACGCCAGCCACCACCGCCAGGCCCGGTAAGCCACTACCGGGAACGACACCGTCCAGAACCGAATGAACTCACTGGACAGGGGGGCGTGCGCTCCGGTTACCGCCGCGCGGGCCCGTGCGACCAGACTCGAGAGCCGGCCGACCAGCGCGGAATCGGAGGAACCGGATCGCAGCATCGACAGGTGCGTCGAGGCTCGTTGGTAGAGCTCGACGAGTTCGTCGATATCCGCGCCGCTGAGCCGGTTGCGGCTTCTGACCAGTTGCTCGAGGCGATCCCAGCTGTCGCGATGGGTGAGCACGAACGCGTCGACGTCCATCGCATCGACACTAGCGGTGATCGTGAAGTCGGCGCAGCAGCCCTCGGGGTAGCGTGCGCTGTATGTCGGAGGTGGTGACCGGGGACGCCGTGGTGCTCGACGTTCGGGTTGCCCAATTGCCGGTGCGGGCGGTCAGTGCGCTGATCGACATCGTGATCATCATCATCGGCTACCTGATTGCGCTGGCGCTGTGGGCGGGCACGCTCGGCCATTTCGACGATGCCGTCGTCGGGGCGATCATGATCATCTTCACGGTGCTGGTGTTCGTCGGCTATCCGCTGGTACTCGAGACGGCGACGCGGGGTCGCACCGTTGGCAAGATCGCGATGGGTCTGCGGGTGGTGTCGGACGACGGCGGCCCGGAACGCTTCCGCCAGGCCTTATTTCGTGCGCTGTCCTCGATCGTCGAGATCTGGATGCTGCTGGGCAGTCCCGCGGTGATCTGCAGCATGCTGTCGCCGAGGGCTAAACGGATCGGCGATATTTTCGCCGGCACCATCGTGATCACCGAACGCGGACCCAAGCTGGCGGCACCGCCGATGATGCCGCCACAACTGGCGTGGTGGGCCGCTTCCCTTCAGCTGTCCGCACTCGGTGCCGAACAAGCTGACGTTGCACGCCAATTTCTCTCGCGGGCATCGCAACTGGAGCCTCAACTGCGCGATCAGATGGCGCATCGAATCGCCGCCGATGTGCTGAGCAGGGTGGCTCCCCCGCCGCCACCGGGGACGCCACCGCAACTCGTGCTGGCTGCGGTGCTCGCCGAGCGGCACCGCAGAGAGATGGCACGATTGCGGCCCTTCCCTCAACCCCCGTCTCCCTACGGGTACGTACCCCGCCGTTGACGCGGCTACTGGGCGACCGTCGTGACGATGACGGCGACGTCCGCAATCAGTAACGCCAACGCAGTGACAGGAACCGCGAGCCCCCATCGCCGTCGCGCGGTGAAGATCGAGAGCAGAATTGTCACCGCCGCCACTACCGGTGCGCCGTAGTAGAGGACGTCGAAGCTGATTCCGCCGCCCAGGTTCGGGCAGGCCTTATCGCTGCACGCGGCGGTGCTCATCACCGCGCCGAGGGCGACCGCCATGACGACACCCGCGACCACCGCGGTGAGCAGCGCCAACCCCCAGTTCACCCATAGCCGCGCGCGGGGGGTGCGACCAGCGCCCCGCTCGACCGGCGGTGTGTCGGCCGCCAGCGCCGGGTCGTTCCTCACGTTCACCTTGTCCTGGCTCATCCCTGGGTGCTACCCGACTGCCAGACCACGCAAACTTCATCGCCTTGCGTAACGATAGCTGCCGATATATCGTTGACGTATCGGTTGCGCATAGGCGCTGCCTTTCCAGAAACGAGATCAACCACATGAACAACCCATTCTTTGAAGCAGGCCGGCCGCACGTCGCCGGGCCGTTCGCGGGTGCGCCCGGGCCGTCACCCTTCGGTTTCGCGCCGCCGGACCGCCGCGCCATTCACGAGCAGCGCCGGCAGCGCCGCCGCGAATTTCGCGACTTGGTGCATGCCCACAGCGCCGGCCACGGCGGGCATGACGGTCCGTTCGGACCTGGTTTCGGGCGGGGCTTCGGCCGCGGGTTCGGCCCTGGTGGCTTCGGCCCCGGCTTTGGTCCTGGCTTCGGCTCCGGCCCGCGCGGCGGACGCCGCGGTGGCCACGGCCGGCGCGGTCGCCGAGGTGATGTCCGTGCCGCCATCCTGGTCCTGCTCGCCGTGCGACCGATGCACGGCTACGAGATCATCCAGGAGGTTGCCGAGCGCAGCCAGGACCTGTGGAAGCCCAGCCCCGGCTCGGTCTACCCGACCCTGCAGTTGCTGGTCGACGAAGGCTTGATCGTCGGAACCGAGACCGAAGGCAGCAAGAAGCTCTTCGCGTTGACCGACACCGGCCGGGAAGCCGCCGAAAAAGTCGCAACCCCGCCATGGGACGAGATCGCCGACGGCGTGGACCCGGCCCATCTCAACCTGCGGTCAGCTGTCGGCCAACTGTTCGGCGCCGTAGCGCAATCCACACACGCAGCCAGCACCGAGCAACAGCAGCGCATCCTGGAGATCGTCAACAATGCTCGCCGCGAGATCTACTCGATTCTCGCCGAAGACGACTGATCATCGCGCACGCGGTGGGGGCCGGCGTTCCGCTGGTCTCCACCGTTGGCGTCAGGTGACCTCAACCCAATTCAGAGTGCGCTGCACGGCTTTTCGCCACCCCGCATAACCTGCCTCGCGCACCTGCTCACTCCACGCCGGCGTCCACCGCTTAGCTTCACGCCAATTGGTCTGTAGGTCATCGGGGCCGGACCAGAAACCGACCGCCAACCCCGCCGCGTAGGCAGCGCCCAACGCCGTCGTCTCGGCGATCACCGGAAGCACCACCTCCACACCGAGCACATCCGCCTGGATCTGCATGCACAGGTCGTTGGCGGTAATACCGCCGTCGACCTTCAGGAGCTCAAGGCGCACACCGGAATCGGCTTGCATCGCGTCGACCACATCGCGGCTCTGATAGCAGATTGATTCCAGCGTCGCACGAGCCAGGTGCGCGTTGGTGTTGAAGCGTGACAGCCCCACGATCGCGCCGCGCGCATCCGAGCGCCAATACGGCGCGAACAAGCCCGAGAATGCCGGCACGAAATACACCCCGCCGTTGTCGTCGACCTGCCGGGCCAGCGCCTCACTCTGTGCCGCCCCGCTGATGATGCCGAGCTGATCCCGCAGCCATTGCACGGCAGAGCCGGTGACCGCGATCGAACCCTCCAGGGCATAAACGGGTTTGGCGTCACCGAATTGGTAGCACACGGTCGTCAACAAGCCGTTGGCCGATCGCACGATGTCTTCGCCGGTGTTAAGCAACAGGAAATTGCCGGTGCCATACGTGTTTTTGGCGTCACCGGGCTGCAGGCAGACCTGCCCGACCATGGCCGCGTGCTGGTCACCGAGAATGCCGGTAATCGGCACCTCGCCGGCGAGCGGGCCGGTTGGCGACGTGATGCCGTAAGGCTGGAGCGGCGAAGATGGCGCGATCGTCGGAAGCATCGTGCGCGGAATGTCGAAGAACGACAGCAGTTCGTCGTCCCAATCCAGTGTCTCGAGATTCATCAGCATGGTCCGGCTGGCGTTGGTGACGTCGGTGACGTGCACTCCGCCGCGCGTGCCGCCGGTGAGATTCCACAGCAGCCAGGTGTCGGTGGTGCCGAACAGCGCGTCGCCTCCCTCGGCGGCCGCGCGCACACCGTCGACGTTGTCCAGGATCCATTGCAGTTTGCCGCCGGAGAAATAGGTCGCCGGGGGCAGGCCGGCCTTGTGCCGGATGACATCGCCCCTGCCGTCGCGGTCCAGCGCCGAGGCGATCCGGTCGGTGCGGGTGTCCTGCCACACGATCGCGTTGCAGTACGGCCGGCCGGTGCGCCGGTTCCAAACCAGCGTGGTCTCGCGTTGATTCGTAATACCCAGTGCAACTATATCTTTCGATGACAAGTTAGTAGCGTTGAGAGCAGACATCAGCACCGACGTGGTGCGTTCCCACACTTCGATCGGGTTGTGTTCGACCCAGCCGGCTCGCGGCAGGATCTGCTCATGCTCGAGCTGATGGCGACCGACCTCGCTGCCGTCGTGTCCAAAGATGATGCAGCGAGTGCTGGTTGTGCCCTGGTCGATCGAAGCGACGAACTCGGCCAACTGCTTCCCTCCCGCACTTGAAGTCCATCATGGACTACCCGGGAAGCAGTTGGTCAGAGACCGGCGATGGCGCTCAGGCCGAGGTCGGGATTGAGCACCGAACCGAGCTCGAAGATCGGCGTGATCGCCCCACCGACGTCATCCAGGCCGACCTGGAAGAGCAGCGGGACCGTCAGCAAGAACTCGGAGGTGTCCGAACCCGGCGCTCCGGTGAAGAAGTCGACGTCGAAGGGCAGCGCGTTCGACACTCCGGTCAGGTAGTTGTCGATCGCGAAGTCGGCCGAGTTGATGCTGAGCATGTCCTCGTATCCGCCGCCGAGATCGAACGGCCCGAACGAAATGACTCCCAACGCGGGATCGGGCGTACCGCCGAGGTCGATCAGGCCGATGTCCGAGTTGACGAAGTCGGCCGGGTTGACCGACGAGATCGGCGTGATCGCTCCGTCGACGTCGGTGAAGCCGCCCTGGAACAGAAACGGGATGGTGAGCAGCACTTCGCCGTTGCCCGACCCCGCAGGATCGAAGTAAATGTCGAGGTCGTAGGGGTAGCCGCCGACGGGTGCAGCAAGGTAATTGTCGAACGCCCCGGTAACGGTGTTGTACGTCAACGACTCGGTGTAGCCGTCGATCGCGACCGGTCCGATCGACGACAGGTCACTCGGGTCGGCGCCGGCGATCGGTCCGGTCAGCAGAGCGAGTGCCGGCAACGCGATCAGCGCCCCCACGGCGGCAACGGCTGTGCGGTGGTAGCTGCGACCCATGGTCCGCCCCCGATCTTTCCTGTGGACCACATAAGACAGAGCTGAGATTGTTGCAAGTATCGTATGCGCGCGTCAATGCCGCTGTTCGGAATTTACCCAGATGGCACACATCGGCAATTCAGCGTCGCAACAGTTCATTTGGCTGTCCTGTTGCGCGACCGAGGGTAAAGCGGTTGCATCGGCGTGGTGGGCGACGACGTCAGGCGGACCACTTACACACAGGTGGACCACCAAAAGTACCGGCGCAAGGTGCAATTGTGCCTGGACGTCTTCGCGACGATGCTGACGCAGTGGAGTTTCGAAATCGACCACCCGCTTACCGGTATGGAAATCGAATGCAACCTGGTCGATGACGACTACCAACCGGTGATGAGGAGCTCGGACGTGCTGGCCGCCATCGCCGACCCGGCGTACCAGACCGAACTGGGTGCATACAACATCGAATTCAACGTTCCGCCCCGCCCGCTGGGCGGAGACACCGGTGCGCGTCTCGAAGAAGAAGTGCGGGCCAGCTTGAACGCCGCCGAGGTCAAAGCGGGCGCCGGCGGCGCCCACATCGTCATGGTCGGAATACTGCCCACGCTGATGCCCGAGCATCTTGCCGGCGGATGGATGACTGAGACGTCACGCTATGTGGCGCTCAACAACTCGATCGTCGACGCCCGCGGCGAAGACCTTCAGATAGCCATCGGCGGGCCCGAGCCGCTGCGGATGAAGTGGACCTCGATCGCTCCCGAATCCGCCTGTACCAGCATGCAACTGCATCTGCAGGTGTCGGCGGACGACTTCGCATCCAACTGGAATGCCGCGCAGGTGCTGGCCGGGCCGCAACTCGCGCTGGGCGCCAATTCGCCGTACCTCTTCGGCCATCAACTCTGGTCGGAGACCCGCATCGAACTGTTCGCGCAGTCCACCGATACCCGGCCCGAGGAGTTGAAAACTCAGGGGGTACGGCCCCGCGTGTGGTTCGGCGAACGCTGGATCACCTCGATCTTCGATCTGTTCGAAGACAACGTCCGCTACTTTCCGTCGCTGCTTCCCGAGGTGTCCGATGAAGATCCGGTCGCCGAACTCGAAGCCGGACGCGCACCGCAGCTGTCCGAGTTGCGGCTGCACAACGGCACGGTGTACCGCTGGAATCGGCCGGTGTACGACGTCGAAGCGGGCCGGCCTCACCTGCGGATAGAAAACCGGGTGCTGCCCGCCGGGCCGACCGTCGTCGACATGTTAGCCAACGCCGCCTTCTACTACGGCATGCTGCCCACGCTGTCCGAAGAGGAACGCCCCGTCTGGACCAAGATGGAATTCGCTGCAGCGCAACGTAATTTCGACCGGGCAGCGCGCCATGGCATGCAGGCTGACCTGTTCTGGCCCGGTTGCGACACGGTCAGCGCCGCGACGTTGGTGCTCGACGAATTGCTGCCGATGGCCTACGAGGGCTTGGACCGTTGGGGCGTTGCCGCCGAGATCCGGGATCGGTTGCTCGGCGTGATCGAAGGGCGGGCGCGCGCGGGCCGTAACGGAGCCAGCTGGCAGGTCGCCGCTGTGGCGGCTCTGGAGCAGCGCGGTCTCGCGCGGCCTGCCGCACTGGCCGAGATGTTGCGGCTCTACTGCGAGCACATGCACAGCAACGAGCCCGTCCACACCTGGGAACTCCCGGAGTACGTTGGAAGACATGGCAAATGAAGTAATGGATTGGGAAAGCGCCTACCGCCAGGAGGGCGAGTTCGAGGGGCCGCCGCCGTGGAATATCGGCGAGCCGCAACCCGAATTGGCCGCACTCGCCGCCGCCGGGAAGTTCCGTAGCGATGTGCTTGACGCCGGGTGTGGGTTCGCCGAGCTGTCGCTGGCACTAGCAGCCCAGGGCTACACGGTGCACGGCGTGGATCTCACCTCAACCGCTGTCGACGCCGCCACCAAAGCCGCCGAAGATCGCCGGCTGAGCAATGCGACCTTCGAGCAAGCCGACATCACCGCCTTCGGCGGACACGATGGCCGCTTCAACACGGTGGTCGACAGCACCTTGTTCCACTCGCTGCCGGTCGAGGGCCGCGACGCCTACCTGCAAGCGGTCCATCGGGCCGCCGCCGACGGGGCCGGCTACTTCGTGCTGGTGTTCGCCAAGGGCGCATTCCCCGGTGAGTGGGAACAGAAGCCCAACGAGGTCGACGAGGACGAGCTACGTTCCGCCGTCAGCAAATACTGGGCGATCGACGAGATTCGACCGGCCTTCATTCATGCCCATATTCCCCCGTCGCCACCAGACTCAGATGTGGCGATGCCGGAGCACGACCGCGACGAGAAGGGCCGGATGAAGTTGCCCGCGTATCTACTTACCGCGCATAAGGCCGGCTAAGCTTCAAACCGCAGCCGTCGCCTCGGTGAGCGCCGCGGCGAACATCGTCAGGTCGCCGTCGGTGGTGTCGACGTGCGGCGAGATGCGCAACACCGGTGCGGTCAACTCCAGTGGCGCACGTTCGATCACCACGGCTGTCGTCACGACGCCACGCTCGGCGATCAGCCAGTCGCGAATCGTGCGCGGGTCGGCGCCGTTGGTCGGCGTCAGCGTGGTG
>JAVHWH010000042.1:0-10790 GCA_032159915.1 Mycobacterium sp. | reverse complement strand
GGGCACCAGCTCGTCGCGGGTGTGCGCGAGGTTGGGGTCGCCGGGGCCGTAGTTGACCGCGGCGGTTCCGCGGGCGGCAAAACGCGACACGTCGGTCCAGCCGTACTTGGCTCGCACCTGCCCGTTGGCCGCGTCGACGAGCGCTTTGGCCGCCGGCGTGGACAGACCGGGAAGCGCCCCCGCCGCGGAGTCGGTCTGCTCGATGCGAACGTCGAGGCCGTCGAAGACCTCGTGGACGTGACGCAGTGCCGCGTCGGCCGAACGGTCTGGGGCGAAGCGGAAATTCACCGTCACCGATGCCGCGTCGGGGATGACGTTGCCGGCTACCCCGCCGTCGATGCGCACCGCCGACAAACCTTCCCGATAGACGCATCCGTCGATGTCGACGCTGCGCGGCTGATAGCGCGCCAGCCGATCCAGTACCGCACCGAGCTTGTGAATAGCGTTGTCGCCCAACCAGGATCGCGCCGAGTGAGCACGCGTTCCGCCGGCTTCGATGACAACTCGCAACGTGCCCTGACAACCCGCTTCGATGTATCCGCCGGTCGGCTCACCGAGAATGGCCACGTCGGCGGTCAGCCAGTCTGGCAGGTCACGTTCGATGCGGCCCAAACCGTTTGCAGCCGAATCGATTTCCTCACAGTCGTAGAACACCAGCGTCACATCGTGGGCTGGTACGGTCACCGTCGCGGCCAGATGCAGAAACACCGCGTCGCCGGACTTCATGTCGGTGGTGCCGCAACCGTGTAGCGACTCGCCGTCGCGACGGCTCGGCAGGTTGCCCGCCGCCGGCACAGTGTCGAGGTGACCGGCCAGCAGCACCCGGCTGGGCCGGCCCAGCGCGGTGCGAGCCAGCACCGCGTTGCCGTTGCGGATGATTTCGTAACCCAATGCCTGCGGAACCTGTGCCCGTAACGCGGCCTCGACCTCGTCGGCGATGCGCTCTTCGTGTCGCGACTCGCTGGGAATGTCGACCAGAGCCGCCGTCAGCTCGATCGGGTCACCACGTAGGTCCAGCACGGTCCCAGCGTAGTGGGTGGGTAGCGTGGGGCCCGTGACTGCAGCTTCGGGTATTGGGCTGGCGACGCTGGCCGGCAACGGATCGGTTCTCGACACCTGGTTTCCCGCACCGGAACTGATCTCCTCGGGCGAGGCCGGCACGACGCGGTTGTCGGTCGCCGAGCCGGGATTACCATTTTGGGCCGACGAGCTGGCCGAGCTCGCCGTTCGCGATGACGACCGTGACACCGAAACCATCCTGGTGCGCACGGTGATCGGCTCCCTGGAGGACAAGGCCGCCGACGCCTATGACGCCTACCTGCGACTACATCTGCTCTCGCACCGCCTGGTCGCGCCGCACGGGCTCAACGCCGACGGGCTGTTCGGGGTGCTGACCAACGTGGTGTGGACCAGCCACGGGCCCTGCGCCGTCGAGGGTTTCGAGCTGGTTCGGGCGCGACTGCGCCGCCGTGGACCGGTCGCGGTCTATGGCGTGGACAAGTTCCCGCGAATGGCCGACTACGTCGTGCCCAGTGGCGTGCGTATCGCCGACGCCGACCGGGTTCGCCTTGGTGCGCACCTGGCCTCCGGAACGACGGTGATGCACGAAGGCTTCGTCAACTTCAACGCGGGCACCCTCGGCGCCTCGATGGTGGAAGGCCGCATCTCGGCAGGCGTCGTCGTCGGCGACGGGTCCGACATCGGCGGCGGCGCGTCGATCATGGGCACCCTGTCCGGCGGTGGCACCGAAGTGATTTCGCTCGGCAAGCGCTGCCTGCTCGGCGCCAACTCCGGACTGGGCATCCCGCTGGGCGACGACTGCGTCGTCGAAGCCGGCCTGTACGTCACTGCTGGAACCAAAGTGGCCCTGCCAGAAGGCCGTTCGGTCAAGGCACGCGAGCTCGCCGGCAGCAGCAACCTGCTGTTCCGGCGCAACTCGGTGACCGGTGCGGTGGAGGTGGTCTCCCGCGACGGCCGCGGCATCGCGCTGAACGAGGACCTGCACGCCAACTGATCAGACGAACACCTGCCGCGGCATCACGGTCGGCTTGACGCCGTAACGCGGGCCGATGCCGTAACCCCCGCGACCGGCCGAGGCGTATGCCGGCATTCCCGCCGCCACGTTCGTCGCACCGGCGCTTTCTTCCGCGGGCGCCGTCCAGCCCGATCCTGCCAAGGGTGCTGCGGCACTGGCCGTTTCGGCGGGCGCGGCCGCCGACCAACCGGCCGGTACGGACAACTTGCCGACCGTCGACGCCTGGCCCAGCCCGGCCGACACCGGTGCCCCGCCGGCAACCGCCGCCGCCGTTGGAGCAGCCACCGTCGTCGCGGGTGCGATACCGACGCCGCCGAAGGCGGGCGCCATGCCATGGCTAACCAGGCCCGCATCGGCAGTGTGCGAATACAAGATGCCCGTCACGATCGCGTTGAAGCCGTTCCACGAGGCCATGTCGAAAATCCCGTTCGGAATGTTGGACACCAGGTTGCTGTCGAAGAAATCGTCCAAGGGGCCCAACGCCTGGGCGGGACTGGCCGCTGCCGACAGTGGACCCGAGAGCGACTGCATCGCGCTCGGCATGTTCGACACCAAACCCGGTAGCCCAGAGGTCGTCCCGGCGGCTTGCGCGCCGATTGCGCCGGGGGTGGCCGCTGACTGCGGATCAGTCAACGGAACCAGTTGCCCGGCGGTGGCCGAGGAGCCCGCGTAGCCGTACATCGCGGCGGCGTCCTGCGCCCACATCGCTGCGTACTGTGCTTCGTTGGCGGCGATCGCCGGGGTGTTTTGGCCCAGCAGGTTGGTGGCGACCAGTGCCGCGAGCTGAGTCCTGTTGGCGGCGACGAGCGGCGGAGGCACCGTCATTCCGAAGGCGGCTTCGTAGGCGGCCGCCGATGCCATCGCCTGGTTGGCCGCCTGCTGGGCGGCCGCAGAAGTGGTCTGCAGCCACTGGAGGTACGGCGCTGAGGCGGTGGCCATCGCCGCGGACGACGGGCCCCGCCATTCGTCGTCGGCCAACGTCGAGATCACCGAGTGGGCCGCGGTTGCCGTCGAGTTCAATTCGGCGGCCAGGTTGTTCCACGCCCCCGCGGCGGCCATCATCGGCCCCGCCCCGGGACCGGTGTACATGCGGGTCGAGTTGACCTCTGGAGGTAAAGCTCCGAAATCGATAGTCATCGTTCAATCCTGTTCTGGCTGAAGGGCTTTAGCGAATGTAGACTTAGACAGCGGTCGGCTTGGGCATCACGGTGGGCTTGACGCCGTAGCGCGGCGCCCCGAAGGCGCCGCCGGCGCGCCCGGACGACGCCATCGACGGCACGCCGGCGGGCATCGCGGTCACCGGCCCGACGTGTGGTGCGGGACTAGTCCAGCCGGCACCGGCCAACGTGGTGGGGGCAGCGCCGGCGACGGGTGCACCGGCGGCGGCCCAGCCCGGCGGCACCGACAGTGGGCCAAGCGAGGACGCCTGGCCCACGCCGGCCAACACCGGCGACCCGACGGCACTCGTAGCGGCCGTTGTTACGGCCGGGGCCGTCGGCATGAACGGTGCAGACTCCGCGCCGGGCGCGGTCGGGTCCCAGCTGACTGCACCGGGAAGGAACTGGCCCTGGCCCAGCGAAATGAAGTCGGACGCGGCAGCGCCGACGTTCTGGAACCAGTTGAACGGCGTACCGAAGGTGGCGAACGACGAACCCAGTCCAGCATCGCCCGCCTGCGCGGGCGTCGCAGCACTGAGCGCGCCCGACGACGACGTCGACGCGGCCGCGACCTGATTGGCGGCTTCCGTGTCACCGTAGGAGCCGGCGTTGGACCCCAAGTTGGTGACCAGTTGCTGGTGGACTGCTTTTGCTTGGGCGCTGACCTGTTGGTACCAGGTTCCGTAGGCCGAGAACTGGGCGGCCTGCAGCGCTGAAACCTCGTCAGCGGCCGCGGGGATCACCCCCGACGTTGCCGGCGCGGCTGCCGCATCCTCGGCGGCCAGCGCCGTGCCGAGGTGTTCCAGCGCGCTCGCCGCGGCGATGAGCGATTCCGGTTGCGTGGTAACGAACGACATTGAATTTCTCCTCACGAGGAAGGCCGATCTGGAGTCGACGGCAACGACACCGCGCTGTCGTTGAGCGCGCCTAAAGGCCCGCGGACGCGGATTTCCCACAATGTGCTGGAAATACTCCGGTAACGCGGACTTAACAGGCCGCAGTTCCGGGCGCGCGCGTATTCCGGCGCTGCGGCCTCAACCGATCAGCGGTGAACAGAAGAACGTCCGGCCTCAGCCGGTGGACACCTCGACGACCTCGCGGGCGGGCTGCAGCGTCGTACCCTTGGTCTCCGGCAGCAGATACGTGCAGGTCACGCTCGCCAACGCCAGCACGGCCAGCATCGGACCGATCGCCCAACTGCCGTAGCCGGCCTGCAGTGTCTCGGCGATCACCGGCGGCAGTGCGCCGCCGAGCACCCCGGCGAGATTGACGGCGAAAGCCGATCCGCTGTAGCGATAGCGGGTCGGAAACAATTCGGGAATGAAGGCGCCCGTCGGTCCGGAGCCGATCGCGGCGATCGCCAGCATGCCGATGACGGCCACCGCGTAGAGCACCGGTTTGCCGCTGTCGATCAGCGGCACCACCGCGCACGCCCACGGCACACAACACGCCCAGCCCAGCATCATCATGCGCCGGCGACCCACCCAGTCGGACAGCACAGCCGAGATCGGGACGACGATGATGCTGGCCAGGCCGCCCAGCGCGCCGACAGTCCAGATGAAACTGCGGGTGTAGCCGAGGTGGGCGTGGGCGTAGAGCGGCAGGTAGGTGTGCGCCATGTACACGAAGCCCATGCCGCACAGGATGCTGCCGCCGGCCAGGACGATCTCCCGCCGCTGCAGGCGCAGCAACTCCGCGATGGGTGCTTGGGGAACCAGGTCGAGGGCTTTCTCCTCGGCGAAAACCGGAGTCTCGTCGATCCTCAGCCGCACATACAGCGCGATGCCGATCAGCACAGCACTGAGCAGGAACGGGATCCGCCATCCCCACTGCAGGAACGCGCTGCTGGTTTCGCCGATGCTGACGTTCACACCCAGAAACGTCAGGCTGGTGAGCACCGCCGCGACTCCGCCGCCGAGCAAGGTGAACATGCCGTACCGGCCGCGCTTGTCGGCGGGCGCGTACTCGGCGCTCAACAACACCGACCCGGCCCATTCACCGCCCGCGGCGAATCCCTGGACCAACCGCAACACCACCAAAATGATCGGCGCCGCGATACCGATGGTGGCCGTGCGCGGCACCAGGCCCACGCCCACGGTCGCGACGGCCATCATCAGCAAGGTGGCGATCAGTGTCTTCTTGCGGCCCACCCGGTCGCCGAGGTAGCCGAACATCGCCCCGCCGATCGGCCGGGACACAAAGGCACTGGCGAAGGTTCCCATCGAGGCGATGGTGGCCACCGTCGAGCTGAGTTGCGGGAAGAAGACGGTCGGAAACACCAGGGCAGCGGCGGTGCCGTAGATCAGGAAGTCGTAGAACTCGATGGCCGAACCGACCAGACACGCGGCGGCGACTCGCCGCATCGGTGTCGCGCTACTTCTTGTCGCACCACGTCTTGTCGCACCCCGTTCCTGCACGGCTACGACGGTAGGAGATACCGGCGCCGCTGTCACACCGCCGCGCGCGCTCAGCCGTGCGTCAGAAGTTGCTTCTTGAGCACTTTGCCCATCGCGTTGCGCGGCAACTCACCGACGATCCTGACTTCACGCGGCCGCTTGTGTACCGAAAGCTGTTGAGCCACATAGTCGATCAGCTCCTGTGGCTGGGCATCCCCGACGATGAACGCGACGATGCGCTGGCCCAGGTCCTCGTCAGGCAGCCCCACCACCGCCGCCTCGGACACACCCGGATGCCCCAGCAGCACCGTTTCGATCTCACCGGCGCCGACTCGGTATCCCCCAGACTTGATCAGGTCCACCGACTCGCGGCCGACGATGCGGTGCATGCCGTCGCTGTCGATGACCGCGGCGTCGCCGGTGCGGTACCAGCCGTCGCCGGCGAACGCCTCGGCGGTCGCATCCGGGCGGTTCAGGTAGCCGTTGAACAGCGTCGGGCTCCGAACCTGCAGTGCCCCAATGGTTTCGGCGTCGTGCGGCACCGCGTTGTCGTTGTCGTCGACCAGGCGGGTCTCGACACCGGTCAGCGGCAGGCCGACCCAACCGGGACGACGCTCGCCGTCGACCCGGGTCGACAGCGTGATCAGCGACTCGGTGGCGCCGTACCGCTCGACGGGCGCATGCCCACTGAGGCGGACCAATTGGTCGAATACCGGCACCGGCAGGCCCGCGCTGCCCGACACCAGCAAGCGCGCCGACCGCAGCGCCTCCGCCGCCGCCGGGTCTGCCACCACCCGCGACCACACCGTCGGCACGCCGAAGTACAAGCTGCCACCGGCCGTCGAACAGGCTTGGGCGTAGGCCTGCGGCGTCGGCTTTCCGGTGTGCACGAATCGATTCCCGACTCGCAGCGATCCGAGCAGGCCCAGCACCAGACCATGTACATGGAACAGCGGCAGGCCGTGCACCAGCGTGTCGTCGGCTGTCCACTGCCAGGCCTCGGCGAGCGCGTCGAGGTCAGCGGCGATGGCCTGGCCGCTCAGCTGAACGCCTTTGGGCGGCCCCGTGGTGCCGGAGGTGTAGATGATCAGCGCGGTGGCGTGCGGCGACGGCTCGGGTTGCTGGTGCCAGGATCGAGCGCCGATGCGCACCGGGATGTGCGGCAGCCCCTCCGGCTCGTCCGGGACTGGGCCCAGCCAGGCCTGCGCGCCGGAATCGGTGAGTATGTGCCGGCGTTCGGCCTGTCCGACGTCGGCCGGCACCGGAACCACCGGGACCCCGGCGATCAGGCATCCGGCGATGGCCAGCGCCGTCGGGGCGGTGGGCGTGGCCAACACCGCGATCCGGTCCGCGCCGCGGATCCGCTCGGCGACCGAGTTGGCGGCGCCGATCACATCACTGCGACTCAGTGCGACGTCACCGAACCTGACGGCGTCCTCGAGATCGCGGCCGCCTGCGACAACGGAGGGATTCAGCGAGCTCAGCAGCACGTCAGCAGGCTAGCCCATCGGACGTTCGCCGATCACCTGGTCGCGGCGCAGCGCAGCCAGATCATCGCCGGACAGTCCGAGACCGCCGAGGATCTCATCGTTGTGTTGGCCGAGCGTGGGCGCACTGAGGCGGTGATGACGGTCCGGGCCGGGGGTGATGCGCAGCGGCCAACCGGGATAGCGGTGCCGGCCGGTGACCGGGTGGTCGAACTCTTCGTAGAACCCGCGGACGTCGAGGCCGGGCAGGTCGTACATGCGCTCGGGTTTGCTCACCTCCTCGGCGGGAATGCCGCATTGTTCAAGGGCCGCAACCACATCGGCGGCTGTCCGGTCGCGGGTCCATGCCGCGACCGCCACGTCGAAGGCGTCGTGGTCACCGGGCAGGCCGGCTCGACCCATCGCGTCGGCCAACCGCGCGCAGTCGCTGTCGTCGCGCACGGTCAGCGCCACCCACGCGTCGTCGCCGTCGGCCGGATAGACGCCCTGGCGCACGCCGCGCCGCCGGTTGCCTTCGCGCGGGCGGACCACGCCGTTCATCGAATAGTCGATTACCGGTTCGGCGGTGACGGCGGCACCGACTTCGATCTGCGCGACCTCGATCAGCTGACCTTCGCCGGTGCGATGACGATGCTCGAGCGCGGCGAGTAACGCCACCCCGGCGTGCACACCGACGATGGGATCGGCGGGGCCCTGCACATTGCACGGCGGGCCTTGCGGGTACCCGGTCGCCGCCGTCATGCCGGAGACCTGCTCGATGTTCAGCGCCCAGCCGACGTAGTCGCGCCACGGGCCGTCGAGGCCGAAACCCGGCATGCGCACCGCGATGATGTCCGGGCGCAGTGCGACCAGCGAGTCGTAGTCCAGCCCGAACTGCTCCACCACCCGCGGCGAGTAGTTCTCCACCACGACGTCGGCCTGCGCGGCCAGCCGGCGGGCGAGGTCGCGCCCGCGCGGGGAGCTGAGGTCCAGGGTGATATCGCGCTTGTTGAGGTTGGTGGCCTGCCACAGCGGGCTGCGCTCGTACCAGTCCTCGCCCTCGAACGGCTGCGCGCCCGAATAGCGGAAGCCGTCGGGACGCTGGATCGATTCGAGCTTGACGACGTCGGCGCCGAAAGCACCCAGGTAGCAGGTGAGATATCCACCGGCCCAAAACGTGGTCAAATCGAGCACCTTCAGACCCGCGAACGGCATCGCCGGGGCCGCGACCGGGCCGCTGCGGCGGCGCGGTCGGTCCGGACTCGGACGGGCCTGCGCCGCGGGCGTTTTCGACAGCCGGAACGGCGGGCCCGGCTGCCGGAACGACCAGTCCTTCCCACCACTTTCGACGAAGAACCCGCGCTTGGCGTACTGCGGGCTGTCCAGTACGTCAGCTCCGTCGGCGACCGGGGCCGCCGGGATCCGCAGTGCCTGACTGAGTTCGACGATGTCGGCGACGGTCCGCTCGTCCAGCCAGGGCTGGGCCGCCGCGTAGAACTGCGCGCGCTCCGGGCCACCCATCATGATCGCGAACTGCTGCTCGCCGTACTCGGGCAGCCCGAGCATGTCGCACACGTCGAGCCAGTGTTGTCCGGTCAGGCAGTTGATTCCGACCCAGCCGTCGGCGGCGCGGACCACGCCCAGCATCGGCGCCTGGCGCACGTTGGTGGGTAGTCCAAGCGCCCGCATGCGCTCGAACATCATCATCGGATAGGGCAACGTCGAGAGCAGCGCCTCCAGCACCGACACGTCCACCTCGGTCACCTGACCGGCCGGAGCGACCCGCAGGGCGGTCAGAGCGCCGAGAGCGGCGTAGCCGCCGGCGACATATTCGGCGATCCGGGCACCGGCCTGCACCGGCGGCCGGTGCGGGTCGCGTGCGCTGATCCATCCCGAGATCGCCTGCATGGTCAGCGGCGTCGCGACCCGGTCGCGCAACGGACCGTACTGCCCGAAGTCGGAGATCCGCACGACGACCCGAGGAGACTCTGGTGGCTGTGTATGGTGTCCGTGCCCGTCGATCAGTACGTCGGCGTCGGCGAGCAGGTCGCGGGCGTCGTCGAGGGTCGCGCCGCGTTTTCCGGCGTTGAGGTATTCGAACAGCCCGGCCCGATCGGGATCGGGACGGCCGCTGGGAAAGGGACCCCATCGTCGCAGCGGATCACTCTTTGGCCCTTCGACTTTCGTGACATCAGCGCCGAGGTCGGCGAGCAGCTTGCCGCAGTAGGGACCCGTGATCTCGTCGGCGATCTCGACGACCCGGACTCCTTCCAGAGCGCCTGTCACGCCGGCAGTCCGATGGCCTTCGGCTCCATGTATTGACGAATGCCGATGATGCCGCCGCTTTCTCGCCCGATCCCGCTCTGGCCGAATCCACCGAACGGCGCGCCACCGGGTCCGAATCCGTTGACCGTGATCTGACCGGTGCGAACCCGGCGGGCGACGGCCAGTGCGCGGTCGGCGTCGTCGCCCCACACCGCGCCGGAAAGCCCGTACTGGGAGTTGTTGGCGATCTGCACCGCCTCGTCGTCGCCGCGGTAACGCAGCACCGAGAGCACCGGCCCGAACACCTCCTCCTGGGCGATCACCGAATTCGGGGTGACCTCGGTGAGTATCGTCGGCTCGAAGTAGAAGCCGCGGTCCAGCCCGGCCGGCCGGCCACCGCCTGCGACCAGCTTGGCGCCGTCGTCAATCGCCTGATCCACGTGTGCCTGAACGCGTTTGCACTGTGCATCGCTGATCAGCGGTCCCATGGTGACGTCCGGGTCGGTGGGGTCACCGACCTTGACCGCGCGGGCCAAGGCGACCAGGCGATCGACCACCTCGTCGTGAATCGCGTCGGGAAGCAGCAACCTGCTGTGCAGAATGCATGCCTGCCCGGCGTGGAACGAGCACGACTCGAACAACATTCGTTGCAGCACTTCATCGTCGAGCGCCGCGTCGTCGAGCACGATGCTGGCCGACTTGCCGCCGCATTCGAGCAGCAACCGCTTCATGCTCGCACCTGCCGCGGACATCACCTCGCGGCCGACCACCGAGCTTCCGGTGAAACTCACCATGTCGATGCGGGGGTCGACGGTCAGCAGCTTGCTGGATTCGACGTCGGTCGGTGTGACGACGTTGACCACACCAGGCGGAATGTCGGTGTCCTCGTCAATGATTCGGGCCAGCGCCAGACCGGCCAGCGGCGCCAGCGGCGACGGCTTGAGCACGACGGTGTTGCCCGCGGCCAGTGCGGCGCAGACTTTCATCACGTTGAGGGTGTGCGGAAAATTCCACGGCGTCAGGATCGACACCACCCCGAGCGGTTCATAGCACAGCAACGTCTTTCCCGCGGCGCCGTACGCGTCGATCGGCTCTTCGAGGGGATGGGTGGCAAGTTCGGCGGCGTTGAGCGCGGCGAAGGCCGGACCCTCGACGTGGATCACCCGCTCGTTGGACGTGCAACCCCATTCCTGTTGTGCCAGCGCGTAATACTCGTCGGCATGCGCCAGCAGGGCTTCACCCAACTGGTTGAGGAAGCGTGCCCGCTGCTCGGGCCCGGCGTCGGCCCACGGACCGGAATCGAACGCCGCTCGGGCAGCGGCGATTGCGCTGCCGACTTGAGCCTGGCTGGGGTCAGGTACCGAGGCGATCACCGCCTCGGTGGCCGGATTCACATCGTCGTAGCGGCCCCCGGAGCCGGCAGCTCCGTCCGGTTCGACCCACCGGCCATCGATGTAGACCGCGTAGGTGT
>JAVHWH010000002.1:0-9097 GCA_032159915.1 Mycobacterium sp. | reverse complement strand
ACGTCGGAGACGCCGAGCGGTGGAACCGGGACCGGGTACTGATCCGCGGAACCGAGCGCGGTCTGACCTGCCGAAGCGGCCGCCGTCGTGTCCGGCGCGTTGCCCCGCGGGGCAACCGGCGCCGACTGCGGCGGACTGTCGAAACCGGGCCGGATGCTGGCTGCGTAGAGCTGGCTGGCCAGCGCCGAGAGTTCCGCAGAGCTCAGAGGCAGGTCGCTTTCGGCGTCTACCGCGCGGTGCTCACTCGTACTCATGGAATCGGTCCACGGCAACGCCATCGAGCACGGCGAGGGCATCGTCGGTGAGCACGGCCAAGGAGGTGTACAGCGTCACCAGGTAGCGGGCGATCGCCGACTCGTTGATGCCGGTGAACCGCACCGACAACCCCGGCGCCTGCTCGCCGACCAGACCGGGCTGGAACAGCCCCACCACACCCTGTCGCTCCTCACCGGTGCGCACCAGGATGAACTTGGTTTCGCTGTCCTCCACCGGCACCTTGTCCGACGGGATGATCGGGATGCCGCGCCAGGTGATGAACTGTGCGCCGAAGAGGCTCACCACCACCGGTGGCACACCGCGACGGGTGGCCTCGCGACCGAACGCGGCGACGCCGAGCGGATGGGTCAGGAAGAAGCTCGGGGTCTTCCACACTTTGGTGATCAGCGCGTCGAGGTCATCCGGCGTGGGTGGGCCGGTCAGCGTCTGGAGGGTCTGCTCCGGCGTCGCCTGAGCGAGCAAACCGTATTCCGGGCTGTTGACCAGCTCCGATTCCTGCCGCTCCTTGATGGTTTCGATGGTCAGCCGCAGCTGCTGGGTGACCTGGTCGTGCGGGCTGGAGTACAGGTCGGAAACTCGGGTGTGCACGTCGAGCAGGGTGGCGATGGTTCTCAGCGTGTACTCGCGGGGGTTGGTCTCGTAATCGACGTGGGTCTCGGGCAGCGGCCCTTCGGCGCCGGCGCCCTCTTCTGCCTTGACCGCGACCCGCTCGGGGTTGACCACCCGGTTCACCCGGTAGATACCCGCCTCCACCGGCACCCAGCTGAGCAGATGCAACAGCCAACGCGGCGTGATGGTGGAGAGCTGGGGAACAGTCTTGGTCGCGTTCGCGAGCTGCCTGGCTCCGAGGTCGCCAAGTGCCTGTGACTCGTTTTGAGCCGACGTCATCGTGATCCTTCCGTGGTTAAATGCTGACCGGTGTCGGGTCGCAGGACAACCGACCGAAAGAAGCGCCGCGGCGAGCCGGGCCAAGTATAAAACTCATCCTGATTTTTATCTCGGCGCGGGGCTACATTTCAGCGGTCGAAAAGTCCGGCTCGAATCATGCCTTATAGTGGCGGCATGCAACACGCCGCACAGCCGCGTCTGTTCCCCTCGCGCTGCCTCGCCGTGATCTGTTGTTGCTGTTGTTGTCGTTGATTTCCTGACGCTCTTCTGACGCTGTAGAAATCTTCGCGCTTTCCCGCCTCAGGGCGATTACTTCCGCATGGCCGGAGGAATCGAAGTGCGCACCGCAACAAAGTCTTTCAGGAAGCTCGAGCAACAATGACGATTCTGTTTTCCAGCCGCGGCACGACCGGACGGATAGCGTCCGAGCGCCGCGTTTCGGTCCGTCCGGCCACCGAACTGTCACGCCTGACCCGTTACCGCGGCGGCACTTATTCGCACACCGTGGAAAAAGTCGTTTTCACCGACGGCAACTCGGCGCGCACCGACCTCATTCGGCTCAACCCCAACGTGCCGGCCTACTCACTGGATTTCACCGGGGTAGCGCCCCGCCATCCCTCGCGCTACCAGCCGGGCGCCTGGTCGGAGCTGCCTCACCTGCGCGCGTCGGGCAAAGAGGCCGAGGTCGACTGGATACTGCGGCACTCCTATCCGCTGCTGACCACCGCCGCGTTGAGCCGGCGGGTGCGCGAGGCCGGGTATCCGATCGGGACGGCCAACATCAGCGAGCACGAGGCGATCGCCGCCACCCAGGCCGCGATCTGGTCTCTGACCAACGGGCTGGCGCTGGAAACCCGGCCGCTCAACGTACCGGTCGCCGTGCACCGCTCCCGTGGAGCCATCACGACGTTCGAATTCGACGGTGAGCTTCAGCTGGGCGGCTACTCGGTGTGGTCAGCGTCCAGCACAGAACTGCGGCTGCAGAAATCATCGAATGGGCGTGTCTGGCAAGATGTTTCGGGCTCACTGCTGACCACCGGCGACGACGCGGGCCGCTACCGGCGCACGCTGGGCGAGGGCAGTACGTTGTCGACCAGCAGCCACGGTCGCGGCGGACGCGGGTACCGCTACTACCGGCTGATCGCCTCGTCCGACACCGGGACTCCCAGCATCGAGCACGTCACTTTCTGGCTGACCGGTGCGCGGCATTACCGCAACTCCGACAAGGTGGTGCACCTGTACAACTACCTGCTCGCCGGCGCCGCGACGGCCACTCGGACCGCTGGAAAAGGTGTTGGGCAGCCAGCACTCATCGACAGTCACGCCGTCGTCGACGCCGAGTTGGTCGGCCCTTTTCAGGCCACTGCCCCGCTGACGATCACGGCCACTGAAGGGCACCGCCTCGTCGACGCCGACGGTTTTGCCATCGAAGCGGTCAAGCCGGGCAGCGATTTCTACCTACGGCCGGCACCTGGCTCGTCGGCCGCGACATTGACCGGGAAAACTGCCGCCGATCTGCACGGACGCGTACTGATCGGCGTGGCGTTGGATCCCGCGGCGCAACGATTTACCCCTGTCGCGCTAGCCATCCCCACCGAGACGGCCATAGAGTTCGACATAAGCTGGGAGGCCGACGACCTTTGATCCGCGACCGTGGGAGCGAATCGTAAATGAGCATTGCCGAAGACGTCACACAACTCGTCGGAAACACGCCGTTGGTGCGGCTGCGCCGGGTCACCGAGGGCGCCGTGGCTGACGTAGTCGCCAAGCTGGAGTACTTCAATCCCGGGGGCAGTGTCAAAGACCGCATCGGGGTCGCGATGCTCGATGCCGCCGAAGAAGCGGGATTGCTCAAGCCGGACACCATCATCCTCGAACCCACCAGCGGCAACACCGGCATCGCGCTGGCGATGGTGGCCGCCGCACGCGGCTACAAGCTCGTCTTGACCATGCCGGACACCATGAGCATCGAGCGTCGAGTTTTGTTGCGCGCCTACGGTGCCGAGATCGTTCTGACACCGGGCAAAGACGGCATGCCGGGCGCGATCGCCAAAGCTGAAGAGCTGGCCAAGAGCGACCAGCGGTACTTCGTGCCGCAGCAGTTCGAGAACCCGGCCAACCCGGCCATCCATCGCGCCACCACCGCCGAAGAGGTGTGGAAGCAGACCGACGGCAAGATCGACTTCTTCATCTCCGGCGTCGGCACCGGAGGCACCCTCACCGGTGTCGCGCAGGTGCTCAAAGAGCGCAAGCCGGACGTCAAGTTCGTCGCCGTCGAGCCGGCCGCCTCACCGGTGCTGTCCGGCGGCCAGAAGGGACCGCACCCGATTCAGGGCATCGGCGCGGGCTTCATCCCGCCGGTGCTCGACGAAGGCCTGATCGACGAGATCATCACCGTCGGAAACGAAGATGCGCTCACCCTGGCTCGGCGCCTGGCCGCCGAAGAAGGACTGCTGGTCGGAATCTCTTCCGGCGCAGCGGTAGTCGCGGCGCTGGAAGTTGCCCGCCGACCGGAGAACGAAGGCAAACAAGTCGTCGTGGTCCTGCCTTCGTCCGGGGAACGGTATTTGAGCACCGTGCTGTTTTCCGATTTGGCGGACTAGCCATGCTCGCCGCTTTTCGGGGCGACATCCAGGCGGCAAAGGAACGCGATCCCGCCGTTCCCAGCACGCTGCAGGTCGTGTTCGCCTACCCGGGCGTGCACGCCATCTGGGGCCATCGGGTCAGTCACTGGTTGTGGGGACGCGGCGCAAAGGTCACCGCGCGCACGCTCGGTGAGATCACCCGAATTCTGACCGGCGTGGACATCCACCCCGGCGCAATCATCGGCAAGCGTCTGTTCATCGATCACGCGACGGGGGTGGTGATCGGTGAAACCGCGGAGGTGGGCGACGACGTCACTATCTACCACGGGGTCACACTCGGCGGAACCGGCGCCGAGACCGGCAAGCGCCACCCCACCATCGGCGACCGCGTGGTCATCGGCGCCGGCGCGAAAGTGCTGGGCGCGATCAAGGTCGGTGACGACAGCCGGATCGGAGCGAACGCCGTTGTCGTCAAAGAGGTTCCGAGCAGCGCCGTGGTCGTGGGAGTTCCCGGGCAGGCCATCAGCCATCACGGGTCCAGCGGCAGCGACGCTTCGATCCCCGACCTGGTCGGAATCAGCCTGCAGTCACTGCTCAGCAGGGTCGCCAAGCTGGAATCCCAGGCCGACTCGCCCCAGACCGGCCGCGTCATCCGGCCACCGGAAGCCGGTGTGTGGCACGGCGAGGACTTCTCGATCTAGGCGGCGCCCGACTCTTCCCAGGCCCCGTACCCGCCGAGCAGGTCGCCCACATTTTCGAAGCCCGCGGCACGAAGCACACTGGCGGCCACCAGCGAGCGGTAACCGCTGGCGCAGTACGTGACGACAGGTGCTGCCGGGTCGAGACTTTCGAACGAATCGGTGAGCGTGGGCAGTGGGATCTCCTGCGCCCCGGGAACGACGCCGTCTTCGGTCTCCCCCGGGTTGCGCACGTCGACGAGTTGTAGACCGGGCTCGTCGTTGAGCAACTCGGCCAGCTGCTCGGGCGTGAAGCGCGCCGCGGTCTCGACGAGATTCGGGTGCCGCGTGAAAACACTTGCCAAGTCGTCTAACTGGCCGACAACTCGGTCCAGACCGACACGGGCAAGACGGATCTTGGACTCGTGCGCGATCCCGGCGTCGCCGACGAGGATGATGTCGCGGTCAGGCGGGAAGACCTGCCCCGCGCTCTCGGCGAACCGGCCTCCCAACCCGATGTTGACTGCACCGCGAAGGTGCCCGCGGGCGTACTCGGCCGGGTCGCGGGCGTCCAGCAGGATCGCCCCCACCGCCGCGTGCCTGCGCACGTCGTCGATGCCCAGCAAGGGCGGCGCGTTGTCGTCGAGCAGTGGGCGTTGCTCACGGTTGCGCAGCGAATCGAACTGGAAGTAGTGCGGTTGCGGCGACTGCCCCTCGGTGATCGAGGCGACGAACGTGTCGACGTCGGGAATTTGCAGGGCGTAGTTGTCGCGGCGCTGGTCACCGATCGTCGAACTGGTCTCGCTGGACATCTGTTTGCCGCATGCCGAGCCGGCCCCGTGTGCGGGGAAAACGCGAGTGGCGTCGGGCAACCTCAACAGTTTGTCGTGCAGTGACTCATACAGTGACCGGGCCAAAGCGTCGGATGAGAGGCCTTCGCCGGACAGCAGGTCCGGGCGCCCCACATCGCCGACGAACAGCGTGTCGCCGGTGAGGACGCCGTAGGGCACCTCGTCGTCGGGGTGCTCATAGACCACCACCGAGATCGACTCCGGTGTGTGGCCCGGAGTCGCCAGTATTTCTAACGTGACTTCGCCCAACGAGATTCGCTGGCCGTCACGCAACGAGTCCACCGAGAATTCTAGTTCGGCGTTTTCGCTGTAACTGATCTGCGCACCGGTGGCGGCGGCCAGCTCCAGGTGGCCGGTGAGGAAATCGGCGTGGATGTGGGTTTCGATGACCCGCTCGATCGTGAGTCCGTGTTCGGCGGCTTCGGTCAGGTAGACGTCGATGTCGCGGCGCGGATCCACCACCACGGCGCGGCCAGTGCTCTCATCGCCGATTAAGTACGACCCCTGCGACAGGCAGTCCAGGTAGTGCTGCGTGAAAATCATCGATTCCGCCTCCCCAATCCCTCGGTAAAACCTGTCTAGAAGAAGTTTCCCGGCGACGCCGTTGAGCAGCAATTTGAAATCAACGTGAGTTCTAGACATGCCTGCTCAGCGACATGGATCAGCCTGCCCCCCGCGCCACTCAACAGGACAATCGTGGCGATGTGGAAGACAATGAATCGATGCGATTGCTTTTTGCCCTGGCCGGCGCCGCCATCACCGTCGGTATGGCCGTGCCCGCGTTCGCCGACCCGCCGCCCCCCAGCGTGCCGGACAACCCGGCCGCCGACACGACGTTCTTGGACTCACTCAACAAAGCCGGGATGTCCTACACCAACGGCTCGAGCGCCATCGCGGCCGGAAAGATGGCTTGCGACCTGATGAACTCCGGCACCTCGGAGAAAGACGTCGTCGACAAGTTGAGCATGCTCAACCCGGGTCTGAATTCCGGCGGCGCGATGAAGTTCGCCGCGCTGGCATCTAGCGCCTACTGCCCGGATTACTTGAACAAATCGAGCGCTCCCACCCAGAGCAACTCACCGTTCGGCGGCGGCGGCGGGTTTGGCGGGATGGGCCGCTAGAAGTACTGGCTCCCCCGGGTGGACTCGAACCACCAACCCTCCGGTTAACAGCCGAATGCTCTGCCAATTGAGCTACAGGGGACTGCTAGGTGTCCGCGAAGACATCGGCGCGGAACGAGTGCTGACTCTAGCGTACCGGCGTACGCACGCCCAACCAGACCGACCACCCGCCGGACGGCGCATGGGCGTCGCTATGGGGCAGGATGGATGCACACCCACAAACCTGGAAAGGGACCGTTTTGATCCGCTACGTCGTCGCGCTGGGACTGGGCTATGTGATGGGCACAAAGGCCGGTCGCCGTCGCTATGACCAGATCGTCGGTACCTACCGTGCACTGACCGGCAGCCCGGCCACCAAGTCGATGATCGACGCCGGCCGGCGCAAGGTCGCGAATCGGCTTTCCCCGGACGCGCGGATGGTGACGCTCACCGAGATCGACGACGCGACGAGCGTGGTCGAACCCCAGAACTCCCGGTCCTGACAGTTGCCGCTGAGAGGCGATCTCAGGCGGTGAGGTCGTCGCCGCTGGCCTGCTCGAGCAGGCTGCGCCGGTAGGCTTCCATCGCGACCAGATCACCGAACAGCGCGTGGTATTCGTCGCCCTGCTCCACCGGCGACATCCGCTGCAGCTTCGACTTGACGTCGGCGATCTGTCGGCCGATCCAGACCTCTTGCAGCCGCGCCAGCACCCCCGCGATGTAGCGGGGCAGCTTCTCGTCGTCCTCGATCCGGATGGCTTCGACACCCAGTTCGTTCACCAGCCCGGCGGCCGCAGGTGAGAGCGCCTTCTGGCGCACCGAATCCAGCCATTCGGCACCACCGACCCCGGTCGTGGTGCCACCGGCCGCCTCGATCGCGGTGCAGACTGCGGCGTACCCGGGGTGGGTAAAGGACTCGACGGTGAGCGCGTCGAACACCGGCCCGGCTAGCGCGGGGTATTGCAGCGCCGACTTGAGCGCCTCGCGCTGGGGCCACAGGGTCGGGTCTTTGGGGTTGGGACGAGGCACGGCGGGTTTGGCCCCGCCATCCGGAGTGCCGGTGGCACGACGGGGTTTGTTACGACTATGCGCCGTAGGGTGTTTCGCTTCTTCGCGCACTCGGCTGATGACTTGTGCGACATCCGGCCAGCCGACCCACCCGGCCAGCTGGCGCGCGTACTCGTCGCGCAGCGTCGGGTCTTTGATCTGGGCGACGATCGGGACACACCGGCGCAGCGCTGACACCCGTCCCTCGGCGTTGTCCAAGTCGATGTCGTTCAGCGTGGTGCGAATCGCGAACTCGAACAGCGGCGTTCGGCGCGCCACCAGGTCCCGCAGGGCACCGTCACCGGAGGCCAGCCGCAAGTCGCACGGGTCCATCCCGTCGGCGGCGACCGCGACGAACGACTGGCCGGCCAGTTGCTGCTCGCCGGAGAACGCTTTGAGCGCGGCCGCCCGGCCCGCTTCGTCGCCGTCGAACACGTAGATGAGCTCGCCGCGAAAGAAGTTGTCGTCCATCATGAGTCGGCGCAACATCGACAGGTGCTCGTCGCCGAATGCGGTGCCGCAGGATGCCACCGCCGTGGTGACCCCGGACAGATGCATCGCCATGACGTCGGTATAGCCCTCGACGACGACGGCCTGATGGCCCTTGGCAATGTCGCGCTTGGCCAGGTCGATACCGAACAACGCGTGAGACTTCTTATACAGCAGCGTCTCCGGCGTGTTGACGTACTTAGCTTCCATCGGGTCGTCGTCGAACAGCCGCCGCGCACCGAACCCGATCACCTCTCCGGCCGAGGACCGGATCGGCCACAGCAGCCGGCGATGGAACCGGTCCATCGGACCACGGCGGCCCTCGCGGGACAGGCCCGCGGCTTCGAGCTCCTTGAACTCAAAACCCTTGCGCAGCAGATGCTTTGTCAGGGTGTCCCAGCCCGACGGCGCGAAGCCGCAGCCGAAGTGACGCGCGGTGTCGCCGTCGAAATTCCGCTCGGTCAGGTAGCTGCGGGCCGGCTGCGCCTCCGGCGATTCCAGCGCCGCCGCATAGAACGCCTGCGCCTCGGCGTTGGCGGCGGTAAGCCGGCTGCGACTCCCGCGGTCGCGCTGCACGTTGGTGGTGGTACCCCCGGTGTAGCTGATCGTGTGCCCGACCCGGTCGGCCAGCAGCTCGACGGCCTCGACGAAGCTGACGTGTTCGATCTTCTGGACAAAGGCATACACGTCACCGCCCTCGCCGCAGCCGAAGCAATGGAAGTGACCGTGGTTGGGTCGCACGTGGAACGACGGCGACTTCTCGTCGTGGAACGGGCAGAGGCCCTTCATCGAATCCGCGCCGGCCCTGCGCAGTTGGACGTAGTCACCGACGATGTCCTCGATGCTGACTCGTTCGCGGATGGCGGCGATATCGCGATCAGAGATGCGGCCGGCCATCGGCACAGTCTAGAGCCCGCCGGGGTTTAGCCGGTGCCGATCACACCGCAGGCGAGGCGCTTCTCGGCGTCGGGGCTGTGTTCGGCGCCGTGCAGCAGGATCGCCGTCTTGTTGCCGGCCAGGAGGTCGTCTTTGGTGAACGCGTCGGTGGTGGTCACCAGATAGGCAGCGCCGTCTTGGCGGACTTCCAAGGGGTCGAGGTCGCCGCTCATCGGCTCACCGGTGTGCCCGGGCGCCTGGTAGTGCATGCCGGCCGACAGGAAGTCCCCGAGCGCGCCCGGCTTCAT
>JAVHWH010000361.1:0-6846 GCA_032159915.1 Mycobacterium sp. | reverse complement strand
ATATCGCCCGACTCGATCCCATCGGACAGCAACGCCCGGAGCTGGCGCAGCCGCAGGGTGAACGCCAGTCCGGGGTTCGGAGTGTCTGGCGGCGACTGACGCATCCACGCCAGCTGAATCTTCCACTCGTCGGGAAACTGATCCAGCGCGTTGATGTTGACCCAGCTGAGCGCGTCCAGCTTCTCCACCGGTGTGGCGTCGGTGCGCAGCACACTGGCAAAGCCGCCGCCGGCTTTCTTGCCGAACGACTCCATGATCGAGGCAAGAAGTCCGTCTTTCGACCCGATCAGCCGATATACCGTGCCGGTGCCCAGGCCCGCCGCGGCAGCGATGTCACGGATCGTGGTGACTTCGTAGCCTTTCCGGCCGAATTCGGCTCGTGCTACCGAACGCACATGTGCGCCTTTGTCATTGGCGTCGAACGCGTTGTCATCGGCCCACGTCTGAATGGCTTCCTCAGCGGCTGCGAAAGCGCTGGACCCGTTCAGCTCGCGATCGCTGTAGGGCCGACTGGCCAAACCGTTCAACATGATCCGGCACATGACGACAGCAGTTTGATCGGCCGCGCCGGTGTGCCTGATGATGTCGAGCCCGACGTGCATCATCGTCTGGCAGATCCGGTCGGCAAGTGTCGGCAGATCGATATCGGACCTGATGTAGCCGCTCCATCTGCCGGCGCGCAACGTTTGCAGCATCGCCTGCTGTACCGCGGTGGGCGGCGTCTGAAGCAGCTGGACCAGCTCCGGATTTGCGCTCGGCGCCTCATAGAACGACATTTGGAGAGCGGCGCGGTGTTGCACGGCGCACCGGGCGATCGCGGATCCCAGTTCGACGATCTCGTCTGCGGCAGAGCCCGAGTCCGGTTTGTCCAATTGTTCGTGGGCGATCTCGCCGATGCGTTCCAGGTCGGCGTAATAACGCCGGACCAGCTCGACGAGGATGGCTTCCTTCGATTCGAAGTGGTGGTACAGACTGCCCGGGAGAATGCCCGCGGCGTCGGCTATTTCTTGTAGGGACGTCCGCAATCCCGACGAGGCAATCAATGACGCCGCCGTTTGGAGGATTTCGGTGCGGCGAGTCCCGTCATCGTAGGCACCTCTGCGGTTCTCGGCCGGGCTCACGTGAGAAAGTCCGGCTCGGCCAGCCCGCGCAGGTGAATCGGCATCCGGCAAGTCTAAGTGTGTCGCATCGCCAGCGGCTGCAGCCGCCGATGGTTGCTGACGCCCCACGACACCTCCATGGCCCGGGCCCGCACCGGTCGCGTGCTCAGCGGCGACCCAATATTTGGTTTAGGCTACCAGGGTTACCGCGTCATTCGGACTCACAGAGGCGCAGCCTCATTGCGAAAACACATTGACGCCCAGCCTTTCGCAGACGGCGAAGACTTCTTCGAAGATCGAGTCGGGAACGGTGAACGGCTCGGTCGCTGATACCTCGGCAAGGTGTGTCGCGACGTCGTCGGCAGTCGGGTTGCTGTCTGGCTCCGCGAGCCAACCCTGACCTAGTCCCACGAAGACGCGCGCGAAGCGCCCGGCGCACGCCGAATAATTGTGATGGGTGAATGCGCAAGCCCGACTGGCCAGGAAAGTGACGATCGGCACGACCAGTTCAGGCGAAATGATTTTCAGAAAGCCCGTGTCCTCCAAAGCTTGCGGATCTCCGACGGTCTCGGTGACCATTCGCGAAAAGCCGAAGGGCAGAACGGTATTGGCTAAGATCCCATGCTGGGCGCCTTCAATGGCGATGACATTGGTTAGCCCCACCAGGCCCGCCTTGGCCGCCGCGTAATGAGCCTCCAGCGGTTGCCCGAACATGCCGCCGGAGGAGGAGATGAACACGAACCGCCCGTAGCCCGCCGCCTTCATCTCCCGGTATGCCGGCTGGCTCAAGTAGAACCCGCCGTCCAGATGTACGCTCAGCATGCGCCGCCAGTCCGCCTGAGAAAGATCCTCAAACGGCACGCTGTTGAAGATGCCCGCGTTGCTCACCACTGCGTCGAGGCGGCCGAATCGGTCGATAGCGGTGCGGACGATCGCTTCGCCACCCTCGGGGCTGTCCACCGAATCATGCGACGCCGCGGCGACACCGCCGGCGCGTTCGATCTCTTCAACCACCGCGTCGGCGATTCCGGCGTCCGCCCCATCACCGTGCATGGATCCGCCGAGGTCGTTGACTACCACCGCGGCGCCGCGGCGGGCCAACTCCATCGCGTACAGGCGTCCGAGGCCGCGTCCTGCGCCGGTGACAATCGCCGCCTGACCGGTGAAGTCGACCATGTACTACTCCTCTCCAATGTGTCGGTGCACGACCGACTCGGCGAACTGCGCGCCCACCTCGACGAGGTAACGATCAGGTCCACCGAGGAAGGCATTCCAGCTCAATAGGCGCTTGAGATAGAGATGGGCATCGTGCTCCCAGGTGTAGCCGGTACCGCCGAACACCTGGATCGCGTTGTCGGCGACAGTGGCCAGTCGGCCGGCAAAGGCTTTGGCGCGCAGGGCCGCTGAATGCCGCTCTGCGCTATCAGCGGCGTCGGCAGCCCACAACGCGTGGATCACGCCACCGCGGGCGAGTTCGACCGTCTCGTACATGTCGACGCAGAGGTGCTGGATTGCCTGGAACGCTCCGATCGGCTGACCGAATTGCTTGCGCACCTTCGCATATTCGAGGGCCAGCTCTGAGACGGCGCGCGCGGCGCCAAGGGCATCGGCGGCCCAGGCGACGACCACGTCATCCACGAGTGCCTGAATGGCGTCCGGCGACGCAGTCGCGAGTCGCCGCGCCGGTGTGTCATCGAGTTCGACACGAAACCGCTTGCGAGTCTGATCAATTCCGATCTGGAGCGCTGCCTCGACGCCCGGTGCCGGCAACTGGACAGCGAAGAGCCCGGTTCCATCTTGGTCATCGGCCAGCACCAGCAGCACCTGGGCGGCGGCCACATCCCAGACGTGGTCGATCACCCCGCGCAGCACAATCCCATCACCCTGTCCGACCGCCCGCGGGCGCCCACCGTCGAGCGGACCCAACGCGGCGGTGAGGGAGCCGTTGGCAATACCGGCGAAAATCGGTGCCGCGGTGGCGTTTTCCACATCGAACCGCATCAGTGCGCGGGTCGCGGCGACCGCAGTCGACAGATACGGTCCTGGGTACAATCCGGCCCCGAGCTCCTCGAGGACCACGCCGACCTCGACCATTGTCCCGCCGGCACCGTCGCAATCGGATGGCACCAGCAACCCCGTTATCCCCAGGTCGGCCAGCCCGCGCCATACTGCCTCGGTCGTACCTGTCGGATCATCGAGCAGTGGGCGGACATGTCCGGGAATCGACGCTTTTTCGGCCAGAAAGCTCCGCACGGTGTCACGCAGCGCGATCTGTTCGTCGCTCAATTCCAGGTTCATGAGCGTGGTAACCCGAGGACCCGCTGTGCGGTGATGTTCTTGGTGATCTGCGTCGTGCCGCCCGCAATGGTCAGCGAGCGCGAACTCAAGCGATAGTCGGCCCACCGGCGCGCGTCGGAGCGAGAGCCCAACAGATCGAAAGCCAGCGATGCAATCTGTTGCCCGACCTCACCCCAGATCGTCTTGGCCAGGCTCGACGAGCCGAATGCGTCCCCGCCGTGCAGAATCGCCGAGATCGAACGCTGACAAAGTAATTCCAGATACTTGATCCGCAAGGCGATCTCGCCGAGGCGCCGCAGTGTTGTGGCGTCTTCGAGCACGGGCCGGCCATTGGTTTCGATGCCGGCGAGGTCTACTACCAATTCGGCCAGTCTGGTGTGCATCTCGGTGTAGAGGCGCGCCGCGCCCGCGCGTTCGTGGCTGAGCGTCGTGGTGGCAATTTGCCAGCCGCCATTGACCGGTCCGAGCACGGCATCGGCAGGGACCTGAACGTCATTGAAGAATACTTCCGCGAAGTCGGCCTCGCCGGTGAGTGTGACCAGTGGCCGGACTTCGATGCCGGGCAACGACATGTCGACAATCAAGCAGGAGATGCCCTTGTGCTTGGACGCGTCCGGGTCCGTGCGCACGTAGAGCTGACACCAGTCGGCGCGATCGCCCAGCGAAGTCCAGATCTTCTGGCCATTGATCACGAAATGATCGCCTTCACGCACGGCTCGGGTGCGCAGCGACGCCAGGTCCGAGCCTGCTTCGGGCTCCGACATGCCTTGGCACCAAATATCGTCGGCTCGCATCATCCGGGGAAGCAGGGTGCGCTTTTGAGCTTCGGTGCCGTACTGCATGATCGCGGGCGCGATGTTGTTCATCCCGATCACGTTGAGGGGCACGGGTACCCGGGCGCGAGTGGTCTCTTCGGCGTACACCAGCTGCTCGAGCACCGTTGCGCCGCGCCCGCCGTACTCCTGCGGCCACGAGACCGCCGCCCAGCCGGCATCGGCCATCGTCGCGTTCCAGGCTCGAAGCGTTTCGAACGTGGCGTCGTCCTTGCCGCGCCGGCGACCGGCGGCTACCACGTCTTGGGTCAGGTTCGCGGCCAACCACGCGCGCAACTCCTTGCGGACCGGTTCCACCTCTGGTGGGTACGAGAAATCCACGTTTGCTTGTCTACCTCGCGTGATTGACTACGGCCAAGCGGGACTTTACGTTGGAACAGATATTTGGTCAACGATTCGGCCGTTCGGAGGTCTGGAGCGTGGCGAGCTACGCAGCTGCCGATCGACTGCAGGCTTGGGGCATGCTGGCATCTGCCCTTGCAGGTCGAATCGTGGCGGTGGCCGAACTGCAGGCGGGTGCATCCTCGTGGACGGACGGCCAGACGATCTACATCGATGCCGGCGCCCGAACGCGCGCGAAGCTTGAAGCGATTGCTGTGCACGCTTCGATGCTCGCGGCCGGCAGCCTGGAACCTGAAGTGGTGACTCATCTGGTCCGCCATCCACGGCTGGCCCGGCGCTACCTGGCGGTCGAGGGCCACCGCGCCCTGGTCGCCAATCGCGAACTGCTGCCGGTCGTGTTGGCCTCTTTGGGTGACCCCGATATCGGGCGTCGCAGCGAATCGCCTGCTGCATCGCTGCAGATTGCCCGCGATCGAACCGAAATCAACGATTCCGCAGCGGCATTCGGTGTGATCCGAGCAGGGAAGCTACTGGCGGTTTCTTCACGGGCGGTCAAACAAGAAGATCAGTCAAGCCCTCGACATGCGGCGCGACGACAGGGCGCGACGCAGCTTGAAGAGCTTGATGACGGCAAGATCGACGATTCCGACGATCCCGACATGTTCACCAGTCCGGTTGGCGGCGGCGGCCTCATCGGCAAGTGGCTGAAAAAAATGCTGTCCTCGGCACGCAAGACCGGTAGCGGCGGCGGGCCACCCGGTGCCGATAGCCCGACGCACCGGACGAACTCCGGGAAGCGCGGCGTCTACGCCGTACCATCACTGGCCACGTCGAGCGAGGGCGTCAACGACCGCCTGCTTGGGACGGGGGCTGATGGCGTGACGTACCCGGAATGGGACAACACCCGAATGCGATACCGCAATGCCTGGTGCACCGTTCACGAGATCGACGTGAAAGTGCAGCCTTCGGCGGCCCATGCGATCGGGGACGCAGTCAACCTGCGACGCCCGCTGTCACGACTGGGCATGGGTCTGCACCGCCGACATCGCCAGCCCCAGGGCGACGGCATCGACATCGACGCCGCGGTCGAGGCCCGGGTTGAATTACTCGCCGGCTCGGCACCCGATGAGGCGGTGTACCTCGACAGCCTTCGCCGCCGGCGTGACCTTTCGGTGCTACTTCTGCTTGATGTGTCGGGGTCAGCTGCCGAACCTGGCACGGTGGGGCGCACGGTGCACGAACAACAGCTTGCGGCGGCTGCCAGCCTCACCATCGCGCTACACGATCTCGGTGATCGGGTCGCGCTCTACGCCTATTACTCGCAGGGTCGCCGCGCGGTGACCATGGTGCCCGTCAAACGATTCGACGACCATCTCGACTCGCGAGTCATGAAGCGGCTGAACAGCCTCGAGCCGGGTGCCTACTCGCGTCTGGGCGCGGCAATCCGCCACGGCGCAGCGGTTCTGGAAGCACGCGGAGGAACACCACGGCGGTTGTTGGTGGTGCTGTCTGACGGGCTCGCCTATGACCACGGCTACGAACGGGCTTACGGCGCAGCAGATGCGCGACGCGCCCTGACTGAAGCCCGCCGCCGTGGAACCGGCTGCGTGTGCCTGACAATCGGTGCCGAAACCGACGTGCAGTCGCTGCGCAAAGTGTTCGGGGATACCGCGCACGCGACAATTGCGCGCCCTGACCAGCTCGCCGGTGTAATCGGTCCGCTATTCCGGTCGGCGTTGCGCTCGGCGGAAGTTTGCCGAAAAGTATCGCGGCCAAGCAGCGATGGCATGTCCCCGAACGACCTTCGCGCACCCGCTCAACGAGCGCGTACCGCGCGAGGTTGAAACAAACATCTGTTCCGGGTTAGGCTCCGAACGCCGGAGGTAGCGGGAAGGAAGCGATGGCCAACGAGTCCGGGCTTACTTGCCGCAAAGGCGGGGCCCTAGAGGCGGAGATGGAACGGCCGTATTACCAGGCGGTAGGCAATGAAGAGGCCATTTTCAAGGCGGCCTATCGCCAGGGACTGGCACTCTTGCTGAAGGGGCCCACCGGCTGCGGCAAGACCCGATTCGTCGAGGCGATGGCCCATGATCTCGACCGGCCGTTGATCACTGTCTCCTGCCATGACGATCTCACGACTGCGGACCTGGTCGGCCGGTATCTGTTGCGGGGTAACGAGACGGTGTGGGTGGACGGTCCGCTGACCTGCGCCGTGCGTGAGGGGGCGATCTGTTATCTGGACGAAGTGGTTGAAGCTCGACAGGACACCACAG
>JAVHWH010000330.1:0-6489 GCA_032159915.1 Mycobacterium sp. | reverse complement strand
TGCTTCACGAACGCCTCGTACAGCGGCCGGCCGATCAGCGAGATCGCTTTCTCTTCGAGGTTCTGCGCATCGTCGGTGTTGATTTCGGTGGCCTGCTCGGCGATCAGCGCCCGAGCCTCGTCGGGGGTGAAGTATCGGCCGAAGAACTGCGAGACCAGACCCAATCCCATCGGGAACTGGTAGGCCTGACCGTCGTGCATGGCGAAGACGCGGTGCTGGTAGCCGGTGAACTCGGTGAACTGGCGCACGTAATCCCACACCCGCTTGTTGGAGGTGTGGAAGAGGTGGGCGCCGTACTTGTGCACCTCGATGCCGGTCTGGGGCTCAGCCTCGGAGTAGGCGTTCCCGCCGATGTGCGGACGCCGGTCGAGGACCAGCACCCGCTTTCCGAGCTGGGTAGCCACGCGCTCGGCGATCGTCAGACCGAAGAAGCCGGAACCGACGACATAGAGGTCAAAGCGACCGGAAGGAGATGTCATCGGTTGCCTAGGGTATCGGACTGCGGGACCACAACCCGTTTGGCGGCGGCGTTGCGCGGTGGTCTTGTTCTCTCAACCCCTACACCAAGCGCGGTCACCGGCGTGGCGGGTAACGGTTCAGCGACTTTTGGTGACGAAAGTCGCGATTGGTTCACGATTAGATATCGCCACTCCAGTAACAACATTCACGTAAGTAACATCGGTCGTGTGTCCGGATAAGCACTTGTCGGACACCGTGCGCGCTCCCGGCGTGCACGCAAACCGCAGTCCAGATTGAGGAGACTTCCGTGCCGAACCGACGTCGACGCAGGCTTTCGACAGCCACGAGCGCGTTCGCCGCTCTGGCGGTCGCAAGTCCTTTTGCTTATATCGCTGTGTGCGACCTGACCGCAAAACCCGCGCCCGAGCACCACGAGTTCGTCCGGGCCGCGTCCATGACCGACCTGCCCGGTGAGCTGATGGGCGCTTTGACCCAAGGGCTGTCCCAGTTCGGCGTCAGCCTTCCGCCGATCCCGAGTTTGACCGGTGCGACCAGTACCGAGAGTGCGGGCCTGCCTGGACTGGGCAGCCCCGGGTTGACTTCGCCCGGCCTGACCAGCCCTGGCCTGACTAGCCCTGGTCTGACCACACCGGGTCTGACCACACCGGGTCTGCCGGGCTTGGCGTCGCCTGGTCTGACCTCACCCGGCCTGACTCCGGGCGCCACTCCGGGACTGGCTACTCCCGGTCTGACGCCGGGTTTGACGCCGACCACTCCAGGGCTGACCACTCCAGGGCTGAGCACGCCCGGGCTGACCAGCCCGGGGCTGACGCCGGGTCTGAGCACGCCGGGCGCATTCGACCCGACGACGGGCGCCGGCGGCCTGTCCACCCCGGGCGAACTTCCGATCAGCGACCCGGTTGGACTGGACCCCTCCAGCGGCACCTACCCGATCCTGGGCGATCCGTCCCTCGGGGCGGCGCCGGCGGCACCGAGCGGCGGACTGGTCAGCGACGTGATGAGCGCGGCCAACCAGTTGGGCGCCGGTCAGGCCATTGACCTGCTCAAGGGCATGATTCTGCCGGGTCTCACCCAGGCAGCGCATGGTGCGGCGGCTCCGGTTCCGCCGCCACCGGCGCCGATTCCGTAGAACGCACGCTCGGCTTCGGGTTTGCACCGAAACGGCACCGCAGAAGTTGGATCCCGGTCTGACCGGAGCTACCAAAACTCTGCGGTGCCGTGCCGTGCCGTATTCACTTTCTTCACTTAAGTAGCGTGTTGAATCAATTGCACCAACAGACACGTACGTAACATCGGTTCGTGCCGTCCCGCCGTCCCGCGCCGACGACGTTGTTCACCGCGATCGCGGCGACCGTCGTCATCCTCGCGTGGGCGGTCGACTCCGGTGCCGGCCATCACGCGCATTCACCCCGGCCCGGAGACACCCACCTCGCGCAACAGCCACTGATCGGACTCGGCGGCGGCGTCACCGTCCGCGAAATCAGCCAAGCCACACCGTTTTCCATGGTCGCGCTCACCGGCGGCGACCTGACCGGCACCTCGGCCCGGATCCGCGCCCGACGAGCCGACGGCTCGTGGGGCCGGTGGTATGACACGGAGACACTGGCCGCCCGGGGCGACGGCGCTGCGGCGGGCCCGCGGGGCACCGACCCCGTCTTCGTCGGCAACACCACCACTGTTCAGATCTCGGTCAGTCGCCCGGCCGACGCGCCACGGACGTCAGCGCCGAAGAGCGCGGCGGCAGCCGGCCTGGGCTATATCCCGGCAACTACCGAACAACCGCTGGCGCAGAACATCTCGGCGATCCTCATTTCCCCACCGCAAGCGCCGGCCGACACCCAGTGGAACCCGCCGACCGCCGTCGTAGCCCCTGGTCAGGCGCCCAATATCATCCCCCGCGCGCAGTGGGGCGCCGACGAGGCGGTGCATTGCGGCAACCGGCCGTTCGATCAGCCGATCCGTGCGGCGGTGGTCCACCACACCGCCGAGAGCAACGATTACCAGCCGCAGGACTCAGTGGCGATCATGCGGTCGATCTACGCCTATCACACGCAGATTTTGGGCTGGTGCGACATCGCCTACAACGCACTCGTCGACAAGTACGGCCAGGTCTTCGAGGGCCGGGCCGGCGCACTGACCGGTCCGGTGCAGGGCGACCACACCGGCGGCTTCAACCGCGACAGCTGGGGTGTGGCGATGATCGGCAACTTCGACGACATCGCGCCGACGCCGATCCAGCTGCACACGCTCGGCAGACTGATCGGCTGGCGACTCGGGCTGGACAACATCAACCCCAAAGGCACCGTCGCACTGCCGTCGGCCGGTGGCGAGAACACCCACTTCCCGGTCAACGCCATTGCGACCCTGCCGACCATTTTCAGCCACCGCGACGTCGGCGCCACCGCCTGCCCTGGCAACGTCGCGTACGGACTCCTGGACGAGATTCGCGACACCGCGGCGCATTTCAGCGGCCCGCCCAGGCCGGAGGACCTGGCCCTGCAATTGCAGGGCGGCGCCATCTACGACCGGTGGCAGACCATCGGCGGCCTCAGCAGCGTCCTGGGCGCGCCCATCTCACCCGAAGCGACCGGCGACGGCAACTCGCGCTACGCGAACTTCGAGAAGGGCGCGATGTACTGGTCTGCCGAGACCGGTCCGCAAGCGGTCACCGGAGCCATCTACGACGCATGGGCCTCGCTGGGCTTCGAGCGTGGCGCACTCGGCCTACCGACCAGCTCGGAATTTCAAGAGCCGCAATGGGTCAAGCAGAATTTCCAGCACGGCACCTTGAACCTGGACCGGCTCAGCGGACGGGTCAGCCGGGTGATCGACGGCGTGGTCGAGGAACTGCCGCCGCCACCTGCGACCGGACCGCCGGTTCAGCTCGAGCGGTTCTCACCGGTGGCACCGGCCGTCTGACGGGTTTTCCGTACACGTTGGCGCTTGCGCCCCGGTCAAGCCCTGATCGGCCACCAGCGTTCGAGCACCCGCGCCACCCCGTCATCGGTGTTGGGCGTGGTGACCTCGTCGGCCGCCGCGAGCGCGTCAGGGTGCGCGTTGCCCATCGCCACCCCGAGGCCGGCCCGCAGCAGCATCGGCACGTCGTTGGGCATGTCGCCGAACGCGACCCAGTCAGCCTCGGCAATGCCAAGCGGCCCCGCGATTTCGGCGATGCCGGCGGCTTTGTCGACGCCGGGCGGCACGATCTCGATCAACCCGTTGTTAGTCGAATAGGTGATGTCACCCTCGACACCGACATATTTGGCCAGTTCGGCGGCCATCTCGGCGCTGCTCGCGCCGGTCTTGCGGACCAGTAGCTTGATGGCCGGAGCGGCGAGCAGGTCTTCGATGGAGACTTCGGTGTTGTCCGGATTGAGCCAGGCGTGCTCGTAGCCAGGCGAACTGACGAATTGCGGTGTCGCGCTGTCGTGCGCCCTGGCCCCGACCCGCTCGACGGCCAGGCCGGCGCCGGGAATCGCGCGGGTGGCGACCTCGGCAAGCTCAGCCAACGCCGCCACCGACAGCGTTTTGGCGGACAGCACCCGGTCGGTCGCCGGGTCGTAGATCACACCGCCGTTGGCGCACACCGCCATCGGCGCCCAGCCGAGCCCGTCGACCACCGGCGGAATCCACCGCGGCGGGCGCCCGGTGGCCAGGACGAATGTCGCACCGGCGTCCACCGCGGCACGCACGGCGTCACGGGTGCGGGGTGTCACCTTTTCGTCTTCGCCGAGCAGGGTGCCGTCGACGTCGCAGGCGATCAGCGCGGGCAGGGTCATGCGGGGGCCACTGCGCCCACGCTGCGCTTCCGGCCGATCAATGTATTCCGGTCTGGCGTTGGCCCGGCCGCGTCACGCCGTCAGTTCCGCGCTTTAGCTGTCGCTCCTTCAGCTCGGCCAACCGGATGGCCTGCGAGTCCTCCCGCGTCGGCGCGCTACCACCCAACCGGCGCGGCACCCAGAATTCGCCCGGCGGGTGCGGATACTCCTCTTGCACCTGGTACAGCAGCTGCTTCATCGCGTACCGCAAAACGACGTTGAGTTCGTCAGCGGTTCCGTGCGGCGGCAGCGGCCGGCCGGCCGCAACGACGATTGGAATCTTGTTGCGGAACACCTTCTTCGGGTGGTCTTTGGGCCAGACCCGATGAGCGCCCCAGACCACCACCGGAACGATCGGCACCTGCGCTTCGAGTGCCATCCTGGCCGCTCCGGTCTTGAACTCCCGAAGTTCGAAACTGCGGCTGATGGTGGCCTCCGGATGCATCCCGATCAGTTCGCCGGCGCGCAGGCGCTGCACAGCGGTGTCGAACGCGTCATGCCCGTTGGTGCGGTCCACCGGAATCAGCCTGGCGTGCTTGATGACGTAGTTCGCCGCCTTCACATCCGCCATTTCGGCTTTGATCATGAAATACATCCGTCGGCCGCGCTCGCGGACGGCGAACAGCGGCGGAAGCCAATCCAGATAGCTGGTGTGATTCTGGGCGAGGATAGCGCCGCCGCGCGGCGGGATGTTCCCCAGACCGCGGAAGCTGAAGGTCGTGCCGTTCATCGCGACGACCGGTGGCACGACCCACTCACAAAACTTGTAGAACGACTCAGGCATGATCGGTGCTCCCCTCTCGAAGGCATGGCCCCCCGCGGGCACTGCGAACCGTTAGCCCGATCGCGGCGTCAAGGGCCGCGTTCGGCCCGCCTGCGGGCGCGTTCGGCCCTTTCAGTGTCCTCAATATTTTTAGCCTCCGCTACCGTAGGTGCGCTGCCGCCTAACCGCCGTGGTACCCAGAAAGCACCTTCGGGATGCGGGTATTCCTCCTGAACGCGGTGCAGCAGTGCGGTCATCCGCTCGCGAAGGGCGGCGTCAAGGTGCTCGACATCACCGGAGGGCGGCAACGGGTCACCCGCCGCCACGATCACCGGAATCTTGCGCCGGCCGATGTTGCGCGGGTGACCTTTGGTCCAGATTCGCTGGGCGCCCCACACGATCAATGGCACGGTCGGGACACCGGCGTCCAGCGCCATCCGGGCCGCGCCGTTCTTGAACTCTTTGAGCTCGAAGCTGCGGCTGATCGTCGCCTCCGGCATCAGACCGACCACTTCACCGTCGCGGAGCAGTCGGACGGCTCGGGCATAGGCCTGCGCCCCGGATTCGCGGTTGACCGGCACCGTTTTCGTGTGCCTGATCAGGAAGTTGACCGCCTTTACCTGCTGCATCTCCGCCTTGATCATGAACCGCATGCGACGTCCGCGGGCGTTCGCGGCCAGGGCGGCAGGTAACCAGTCCACGTAGCTGGTGTGGTTGATCGCGATTACCGCACCACCGGTGCGCGGGATGTGCTCGAGGTGCCGGTAGGTGATCGTGGTGCCGGTTGCGGCGACCAGGGCCTTGGCCGTGATCTCGAGCGCGCGAAACACCGGCTCCATAGCGTTACTCCGCAGCGCCCGCCGACTCCGTGCCATGGCGGGCCGCCCGGGCAGCGGCGCGCTGGGTGGCTTCCTCGGCGTCCAACTGGGCGGCTTCGGCCAGGGTGGGGGCGCCACCACCGAGCCGATGCGGCACCCACCATTCGCCCGGCGGATGCAGACCGTAGGCGTCCTGCGCCCGCTCCAACAGGTGCTGCATCCGGGAATGCAATAAGGCGGTCAGCTCGGGCGCCGGCAGCGTCGGCTCAATCGGCTCGCCGACCACCACCACGATCGGCACCTTGGGACGAAACAGCTTCTTGGGGTGATCCTTCGTCCAGATCCGTTGGGCGCCCCACACGATATGCGGGATGATCGGCACATCGGCTTCGATCGCCATCCGCGCCGCGCCGGACTTGAAATCCTTGATCTCGAAGCTGCGGCTGATCGTCGCTTCGGGATACACGCCGACGAGCTCACCGGCCCTGAGCCGGTCCACGGCGACGTCATAAGACGCCCCGCCGCTGGACCGGTCTACCGGAATATGCCGACACCCGCGCATGATCGGCCCGGTGATCTTGTTGTCGAAGACTTCCTGTTTGGCCATGAA
>JAVHWH010000321.1:0-3601 GCA_032159915.1 Mycobacterium sp. | reverse complement strand
GCGTAAGGAGAGTCAGTTTTCGGCGAGTCGGTCATGCGTCAGGCGTGCTCGCTGACCCACTGGGCGGTGAAGTCTTGGACGTCCGGTATGCCCTGGGCGAATTCGCGCGCGATGAAGCTCTCCACCGTGCCGCCGACCAGCGGGACTTTGAACTCCACCGTTCCATTCAGGGTCAGCAGTGAACCGTTCGCGGTGGGCGCGACCGACGCGGCCGCCGAGCCGGCGCCCGGTGCTCCAGACACCGCGACGGTGATCTCGCCACGGAGTTGATCGCCTGTCGGCGTCCATGTTTCGGTGTGCCGCACGTTGATATCGCGCCGATAGAACTTCGAGACGATTCCCGGCAGCAAGTCGCGGCCGAGATCCTGGGTGGTGGTCACACGGACACTCCGGTCGTCGTCGATTACCAGGGATTCCAGCGTCGTGCCGCCGCGCATGTTGGCAAGCCGGGCCAGCCAGTACTCCTCTGCGCTGAAGGCGGCGAGAACCTGGTCGACACTGGCGGGCGAGGAGACTGCGACGTCGAAAGGGCGTGGCATCGCGGTCCTATACCGGTTCCCGGCCCGGCAGCGCCGAGCCCTTGGCCAACAGGCGATCCGCCAGGCGGCCGGCGAAAATCCTTGCCTGTTCCAGTTGTTCGGGCTGCACGTTGGTCGGCGGGAGCTTGAGGCCCAGAGACTTCTTGCGGTACTCCCCGGTGCCGAGATAACTGGTCAGCGCCAGCATCGAGCGCAGGTTGTCGCCGGGATAGGTGAAGTGGATCTCGTCGACGTAGCGACCGCCCTGTTCCTCGGCGAGTTCACGGACCCCTTCGAGGTTGGCCTGCCAGAACGTGCGGCACACCACGAATACAGCAAAGGGCTTGCCCGACAACAAGTTTCGTGCCTCGTCCGACTTCAGGAACGAGCGCAGCGGCATGCTGACGTTGTCCCACCAGGTGGGTGACCCGATCAGGATCAGGTCGTAGTCGCCGTCGCGCACCGTGTCAGGCGTCTCGATCTCCCCGGTCTCGTTGCGCTTCTGGGCACCCAGCACGCTGAGCATGTCGGGCCACACCCGTCGCATCGGAAAGCGGGAGAACTTCTCGGCGTAGCGCTGGTCGGTGAACTTGATCTCGGCGGTCTGCACGTCGCAGCCACGGCCGCGGAACACCTCCCCCGCGGCGTCGAGCACCTTGTGCGCCTGACCGGTGTACGAGTAGTACAGCAGCAACACCCGTGGCGGGCGTGCGGTGGTATCCGTCATGGCTTCCTCCCTCTCCAAACGTCAGACACTAGGCTTTAGCGTCGTGACCGACAAAGTTTCTATCGACCTCAGCGGTCCTTCCCAGACGATGCTGACCACGCTGTACTGCAAGGCACTGGACGCCGACTGGGCCCAGCCGATCCTGGGCGACTACTTCGCCAAGGAGGCCGTGGCCCGAATTGACTACGACTGGAGCGAACTCAAGGTCGCCAATCGCTGGACGCCACTGGTGACGGTGCGCACCGCGCAGTTCGACGTGTGGGCCGGCCAGTTCCTGGCCGCCCATCCCGAGGCTACGGTCATCCACGTCGGATGCGGTCTGGACAGCCGGGTGTTCCGGCTGAACCCCGGTCCGGGCGTGGAATGGTACGACGTCGACTACCCGGCGGTAATTGCGTTGCGCGAGAAGGTGTTCCCGAGCCGACAGAATTACCATCTGGTTGCCACACCGGCGACTGACCCGTCCTGGCTGGACCAGATCCCGGCCGACCGGCCGACGCTGCTGCTGGCCGAGGGCATCAGTATGTACCTGGCCGAAGACGACGGCGTCGCGCTGCTGCAACACGTCATCGACCGGTTCGGTACCGGCGAGATCCAGATCGACTACTACAGCCGGCTCGTCGTCCGGTCGCAGAAAACGCACCGCCTGCAACGCCAGTCGGGTTCGACGCTGTACTGGGCCGTGAACAAGCCGTCCGACGTCCTTGACCGGCTGTCGGGGGCCCGATTGGTCGACGGGGTGACATTTTTCGACGCCAGTACCTTCGGCCGCGCGACCGGGGTCTTCCGGGTGATGCGGCAGCTGGTCCGCCCCCTGCCGGCACTGCGCCGAACCTTCCAGTACCACCGTTACGCCTACGGGCCGGTCAGCTGACGGTCGCGTGCTGCTCGGCGACGGCGACCAGCAGCTCACGAATGGCCTCGATCGACTTCTCCGGCTCGGGCCCATGCGAGTGGTACTCGACGTTGAGCTGCTCGGCGTAGATCTGGGTGAAGTAGATCTCGATGCCGGCGCTGACGGCGAAGTACAGCTCGCCGTGGGTGGCGGTCACCTCCACACCTTCGGGGGTACGCACCGGGGGCACCAAACCGTTGTCGGACAACAAGACAACGTCGGGCATGCCGGGCGCGTTGCCGACGTACTGCGGGCTGAAATGCAGACGGGACTGCTGAATCACGCCCTCGTCCAGGTCACCCTTGAACGTTGCCGCGATGTCGCGGGCCAGCTCGACCACCGTGGTTCGCTGGTTGATCTCGGCGAGGTAGGTGCCCAGCCCCACCGGATTCGTGCATCCGGTCGCCGACACCGGCGGCGACAGGAAGTACCGCAGGTCGACGGTGTAGATGAACGGCACCGGGATGTTCAGCCTGCCCCGCACCTGCCACTCCGCGATCAGGATGGCGGCCGACAGCATCGAGTGCAGACCGACCTTCTCAGCGCGGCACAGTTCGACGATGGCATGTGTCTGGCGCTCGCTCAGCCGGCAGGACACCATCGGAACACGCACCGGTGACGCGGGTTTCACGCCGGTGTCACCTCGGCGGGACGGCGGAAGGTCGTAGGCGAACAGCGCCGGCATGAACCGCTCGATACCCGACCGGGGACCCTTCTGGATGCCGCGGTCGGCCAGCACGGTCTCGATCGACTCCGGCGCAGGTTGCGCGGTCACCGGTCCGGTCTTCCCAGTGCTGACCAGATCGGTGTAGAAGGACAGCAATTCTTCGATCAGGCCGTACATGTGGTGGCCGTCAGCCAGGGCGTGGTGGACGTACAGCGTGGGATGCGCTTGCCCGTCGCGGATGAACAGCCGCAGGTGCACGAGCGACTCGCTCTGGTCGAAATGCGGTGGGGGGTTGTCAGTCTGCGACGCATCGACCTGCACCACTTCCAGCCCCGAGTGCATCAGGTCGTCGGCGACCAGTTCGTGACGGCCGTCGGCACCGCGTTCGAGGCGCGCGGTGAGCACCGGATGAGCCTCGAGCAGAAGGTCGAAGGCGTCTGTCAATGCGTCGACGTCGATGGGACCCTCGAGGTGCGCGGAGAGTCCCACGAAGTTGTGCGTCTCAGCGAGCATCTCCTCGCTGAGCGCAAGCTTGCGAATGACCGACGATGGAAACACGGTTGCCTTTCTAGCCTCGTCGAAACCTACGACAGGTCAACAAGTTCCATTTCGTCGCTGCCAGAGTCCATCTCGTCTGCTTCGAGTGCTTCCCGGATCAGCTCCAGCAGTGTGCGGGAGAACCCATCGGCAAGCGAATGGACGGTGGCCGCGTCGATTCTGCGGCTGTCGTACCACCAATCCAGATGCAGGACACCGGCCGTGCGGAAGACCCGCAACTCGATTGCGTGCCCCAG
>JAVHWH010000313.1:0-11556 GCA_032159915.1 Mycobacterium sp. | reverse complement strand
AGGCGGCTATCGCCGGTCTGCGCGGCGACATTGCGCAGATCCCGTCGGCGGTCAGCGCGATCAAAGTCGACGGCCAACGGGCCTACCGGTTGGTCCGCGAGGGCCACGTCGTGGAATTGGCGGCCCGGCCCGTGCGCATCGACCGGTTCGAGATGCTGGCAGTGCGTCGCCACGACGAACTCGTCGACGTCGACGTCGTCGTTGACTGTTCGTCGGGAACCTACATCCGGGCCCTCGCGCGAGACATCGGCGCGGCCCTGGCGGTGGGCGGTCACCTGACTGCGCTGCGACGCACCAGGGTCGGCCGGTTCGGGATCGACCGAGCGCGCACACTTGAAGAGTTGGCGGAAAACCCCACGCTGAGCCTGACTCTCGACGAAGCATGCCTGGAGGTGTTTTCCCACCGACGAGTCGCCGACGACGAGGCCGACGCGGTCGCCAACGGCCGCGTGCTTCCTTCGGCCGGCATCGACGGCGTTTACGCCGCGCACACCGTCGACGGCCGGGTCATCGCACTGCTGCGCGACGAGGGCGCCCGGACGAAGTCCGTCGTCGTCATCAGACCGGCCAATCTGTAACAATCGTCGTCAACACCGGATGGGTCGCCTCGGCGGAACTCCGAAGCAGTCCCCAAGCGTTGAACTGACATGCACGACGCACTCCACAGCGCGGAACCGTCACACCGGGTGCCGAGCGAGCTGGCAGACCGACTTCTGGACGTCAAGCGGATCTATCACGAACCCGACATCGACCGGTTCCCGCGGGCCCGCCAGGTGCTCGACCGGTACCCGGACGCCGAACGCATCGAGGTGCTCTCACATCAGGCGATACCCGGGTTGTACGGCAGCGCGGGAAACGTCGACGACTGGGTCCGGATCAAGCGCGAGGTACTGGTGCTGGGCGAGAAGAAGAGTTTGTCGGCCCGTCGCAACGAGCGGTCCAGCGACTGGATCGCGCCCTCCACGGCCAACGGCTGCGCGATGGCGTGCTCATACTGCTATGTGCCGCGGCGCAAGGGTTATGCCAACCCGATCACCGTGTTCGCCAATATCGAGAAGATCACCGGTTACCTCGAGCGCCACGCCGCCCGCCAGGGTGTCAAACCAGAACCGAATCAGTGCGATCCGGTCGACTGGGTCTACGACATCGGCGAGAACAGCGACTGCTCGGCCGATGCCATGGTGTCGGACAACGTGCGTGACCTCATTGGGTTGTTCGCCCGGATCCCCAACGCCAAAGCCAGCTTTGCGACGAAGCTGGTCAACCGCGACTTGCTGTCCTATGACCCCCAGGGCGGCACACGGGTGCGGTTCAGCCTGATGCCGGGGGAGACGTCGCGGCTCGTCGACATCCGCACCTCCAAGATCGCCGACCGGATCGCGGCTATCGACGATTTCGTCGAAGCCGGATACCAGGTTCATTTGAACTTCAGTCCGGTCATCGTCTACGACGGCTGGCTACAAGATTGGGCCGAACTTTTCGAGCAGATCGCCGACGGCACCAACGAGCGCACCAAGCAGCAATTGGCCGCCGAAATCATTTTTCTGACGCACAACCAGGGCTTACACGACGTCAACCTCGGCTGGCATCCCAAGGGCGAGGAGCTGCTCTGGCGGCCAGAACTGCAACAGCTGAAGCGTAGCCAGAGCGGGCAGTGGAATGTGCGGTACAAGAACCCCTGGAAGGGACAGTGGGTGCACGAGCTGACCGACCTGCTGGCCGTGCAGCTGCCCACCTGCCGCGTGCGCTACGCGTTCTGAGTGTTCATCCAAATGGCTTGTGCGGCAGGGCTTCCCAAGTCGACCGTGGTCGGGGCGCCGTCTGCCGATTCCACCGCGACCGAGATCATGCCAGCGAATTCGCGACGGGTGAGCACCCGCAACCGCGAGTCCAGGCTGATGCCGATGCTGTCGAAGTAGCGCAGCATTTCGGGATCGCGGTCCGAAATCCGCGCCACGGTGCCGGCGTCGCCGTCTTTGCACGACCACAGCTGACGGGCGGGCGGGGTCGGCACCTGCCCATCGGAGCCCGGAATGGGATCGCCGTGCGGGTCGCGCTGGGGAAACCCGAGTTTGGCGTCGATACGGGCGATCAGCCGATCTGACACCGCGTGCTCGAGCACCTCGGCCTCGTCGTGCACTTCGTCCCAGCCGTAGCCGAGTTCGGTGACCAGGTAGGACTCCAACAGCCGGTGGCGCCGGACCATCGCCAGTGCAGCTCGGCGCCCCGACTCGGTCAACGTGACGGCCCCGTATTTCTCGTGGTTGACCAGCCCCTGCTCGGCGAGTTTGCGGATGGATTCCGACGCGGTGCTGGCGGACACCCCGAGTTTGTCGGCCAGCATCTTGGTGCTCACTTTTTCCAGCGACCATTCCTGGGCGTTCCAGATGATTTTGAGGTAGTCCTGGGCAACCGCGGTGAGCTCGTTGGATTCGTCAGCAGGGCGCACATCGGAAGTTTAAGCAATCCTCATCTGATCTGCGGCTCTCGCACGATCACGGGCTACCTCGCACCGTAGGCTGGCAGTTGTGCAAAGGTGGCGCGGCCAGGATGAGATCCCTACCGACTGGGGCCGATGTGTGCTCACCATTGGCGTGTTCGACGGACTGCACCGTGGGCATGCTGAGCTGATCGAACACGCGGTCAAATCGGGTCGCGCGCGCGGAGTGCCGACGGTGTTGATGACGTTCGATCCGCACCCGATGGAAGTGGTGCACCCCGGTAGCCACCCTGCTCAGCTGACGACACTGACCCGGCGCGCCGAGCTGGCCGAGGAATTCGGCATCGACGTCTTCCTGGTCATGCCGTTCACCACCGCGTTCATGAAGCTCACCCCGGAGCGCTACGTCCACGAATTACTCGTCGAGGATCTGCACGTGGTGGAAGTCGTGGTCGGAGAGAACTTCACCTTCGGTAAGAAAGCCGCCGGCACGGTGGACACGCTGCGCAGTGCCGGCGCGCGACTCGGGTTCGCGGTCGAAGCGATGTCGTTGGTGTCCGAACACCACAACGCCGAAACGGTGACCTTCTCCTCGACCTACATCCGAGCCTGCGTCGACGCCGGGGATGTGGTCGCGGCCGCGGAGGCGCTGGGCCGTCCACACCGGGTGGAAGGCGTGGTGGTGCGGGGCGACGGGCGGGGAACCGAGTTGGGATTCCCCACTGCGAACGTGGCGCCGCCGATGCACTCGGCCATCCCGGCCGACGGCGTGTATGCCGCCTGGTTCACCGTGCTGGGCCATGGCCCGGTGACCGGCAGCGTCGTGCCGGGCGAGCGCTACCAGGCCGCGGTGTCAGTCGGGACCAACCCGACCTTCTCCGGACGCACCCGCACGGTAGAAGCTTTCGTACTCGACACCGCCGCCGACCTGTATGGGCAGCATGTCGCGCTGGACTTCGTCGCGCGTATTCGCGGTCAGGAGAGGTTCGGCTCGGTAAGCGATCTGGTCGACGCGATGCACAACGACACCGAGCGTGCCCGGACTCTTCTTTCCGCCAGCTGAGCTGCAGATTCAGGCCTGACGCGGGCCGCTGCTAGACTCCCTGGCGACAAGGCGCGTGCTGCAGTTCGCGGCGGCCGCTGCTGAGAATGACGATCGCGGACCTATTGATGGAGATGTTTCGTGGCGCTTACCGCCGAGCAGAAAAAAGAAATCCTGGGCTCTTACGGCCTGCACGAGACCGATACCGGCTCACCTGAGGCGCAGGTCGCCATGCTGACCAAGCGGATCGCTGACCTGACCGAACACCTCAAAAAGCACAAGCACGACCACCACTCCCGGCGCGGACTGTTGCTGCTGGTCGGTCGGCGGCGCCGGTTGCTCAAGTACGTCGCCCAGGTCGACGTGGCGCGCTACCGCTCCTTGATCGAGCGGCTCGGTCTGCGCCGCTGACCCTGCTGTCTGGTGCAGGCAGGGCCCGCATCGTCGCCGGACGTGGTGGAATTGCCCGGCTCCTCAGCCGCCCAGAGCGGCCGCATCGTCGCCGGGCGCGAAACCGCCAGGTCGGCGTGTAGAGTCGAGGTGTTCTGGGCCCAGCGGCCCGAGCCTGGTGCGGCGTGCGCAATCCGCGCGCACCGTTCCAGCGAGGCACAACTGGACGTCGAAGGAAGACAAGTCTGTATCGCGCGGTCTTCGGTAGTGGCTGCCGAACTTCCCGAATCGGGGATAGGTTCGGCCGCTTCGATCGACGGCCGTCGCCGCATCCAGACTCTGTGTCTTCCAGGCTGTCCCACAACCCTGCGGGTTGTGCGTGCCTGCGCGAAATAGCTGAACAAATCCAGAGAGGCTGCACGGACGAAATATGTCTGTAGCTGAAATTGACGAAGGCGTGTTCGAGTCGACCGCCACCATTGACAACGGGAGCTTCGGCACCCGCACCATCCGTTTCGAGACCGGCCGGCTGGCCAAGCAAGCCGCCGGCGCCGTCGTCGCCTACCTCGACGACGAAACCATGCTGCTGTCGGCCACCACGGCCAGCAAGTCGCCGAAGGACCACTTCGACTTCTTCCCGCTGACGATCGACGTCGAAGAACGCATGTACGCAGCCGGGCGCATCCCCGGTTCGTTCTTCCGCCGTGAGGGCCGTCCCTCCACCGACGCCATCTTGACGTGCCGGCTGATCGACCGTCCGCTGCGGCCGACCTTCGTGTCCGGACTGCGCAACGAGATCCAGGTCGTGGTCACCATCCTGAGCCTGGACCCCAAGGACCTCTACGACGTGCTGGCGATCAACGCCGCGTCGGCATCAACCCAGATCTCGGGTCTGCCGTTCGCCGGACCGGTCGGCGGTGTGCGCGTCGCGCTCATCGATAACGGGGCTGGATCTGCTCAGTGGGTGGCGTTCCCGACCGTCGATCAGCTCGAGAGCGCTGTGTTCGACATGGTCGTCGCGGGCCGAAAGACGGCCGACGACGTCGCGATCATGATGGTCGAGGCCGAGGCCACCGACAATGTCATCGAGCTGGTCGCCGGCGGCGCTGGGGCGCCCACCGAGAGCGTCGTGGCACAGGGTCTGGAAGCCGCCAAGCCGTTCATCGCCGCGCTGTGCACCGCCCAGCAGGAGTTGCACGACGCCGCCGGCAAGGAGACCGCCGAATACCCGTTGTTCCCGGAATACCAGGACGACGTCTTCTACGCCGTGTCCTCAGTGGCCACCGACGAGCTGTCCAAGGCGCTCACCATCGCGGGCAAGGAAGAGCGCAACGCCCGTACCGACGAGATCAAGGTCGAGGTGCTCAACCGCCTCGCCGAGACCTACGAGGGCCGTGAGAAAGAGGTCAGTGCGGCGTTTCGCTCACTGACCAAAAAGTTTGTGCGCCAGCGCATCCTGTCCGACCACTTCCGCATCGACGGTCGCGGTGTCACCGACATCCGTGCGCTCTCGGCAGAGGTCGCGGTGATCCCGCGGGCGCATGGAAGCGCACTGTTCGAGCGTGGCGAGACCCAGATCATGGGCGTCACCACCCTCGACATGGTCAAGATGGCTCAGCAGATCGACTCGCTGGGGCCGGAGACGTCCAAGCGCTACATGCACCACTACAACTTCCCGCCGTTCTCCACCGGTGAAACCGGCCGGGTCGGCTCGCCCAAGCGGCGCGAGATCGGTCACGGTGCGCTGGCGGAGCGGGCCCTGGTGCCGGTGCTACCCAGTATCGAAGAGTTCCCGTACGCGATTCGACAGGTCTCGGAAGCGTTGAGCTCCAACGGTTCCACCTCGATGGGTTCGGTATGTGCGTCGACTCTGTCGCTGCTGAACGCCGGTGTGCCGCTCAAGGCGCCGGTCGCCGGAATTGCGATGGGCCTGGTGTCCGACGACATCGAAGTTGAAGGCGGGGGCACCGAGCGTCGCTTCGTCACCCTGACCGACATCCTGGGCGCCGAAGACGCATTCGGTGACATGGACTTCAAGTGCGCGGGCACTAAGGACTTCGTCACCGCTCTTCAGTTGGACACCAAGCTCGACGGCATTCCGTCGCAGGTGCTGGCCGGGGCTCTCGAGCAGGCCCGTGACGCCCGACTGACCATCCTTGAGGTGATGGCCGAGGCCATCGACGAACCGGATGAGATGAGCCCGTTCGCGCCGCGGATCACCACGATCAAGGTGCCGGTGGACAAGATCGGTGAGGTGATCGGGCCCAAGGGCAAGATGATCAACTCGATCACCGAGGAGACCGGCGCGCAGATCTCCATCGAAGACGACGGCACGGTGTTCGTCGGTGCCAGCAACGGCGAGGCGGCGCAGGCCGCGATCGACAAGATCAACGCAATCGCCAACCCGCAGCTGCCCAAGACCGGCGAGCGGTTCCTCGGAACCGTGGTCAAGACCACCGATTTCGGTGCGTTCGTATCGCTGCTTCCGGGGCGCGACGGCCTGGTGCACATCTCCAAGCTCGGTAGGGGCAAGCGCATCGCGAAGGTCGAAGACGTCGTGAGCCTCGGCGACAAGCTTCGCGTCGAGATCGCCGACATCGACAAGCGGGGCAAGATCTCCCTGGTGCTGGTCGACGAAGACGCCGGAGAATCCGGCAACGGCGACGCTGCACCGAGCTCGGAGACCGCGCAGCCGACGGAAGCCGATGCCGCGACGGCCAGCAGTTAGTCCATCGACACAGCCGTTACGCCGCGGCCGGCACAGCTCTGAGCCGTCCGCGGCGTTCCGGCGCACCACACTTCCCGGCGGCCTGCGGGTTGTCACCGAATACTTGCCTGGGGTGCGCTCCGCGTCGGTAGGGGTATGGGTAGGCGTCGGATCGCGTGACGAGGGTGCCACCGTGGCCGGCGCCGCACACTTCCTGGAACACCTCCTGTTCAAGTCGACCCCGACGCGCACCGCTGTCGATATCGCGCAGGCGATGGACGCCGTCGGCGGTGAGTTGAACGCGTTCACCTCCAAGGAGCACACCTGCTACTACGCGCACGTGCTCGATAGCGACCTGGCCCTGGCCGTCGACCTGGTCAGTGACGTGGTTCTCAACGGGCGTTGTGCCGCAAGCGATGTGGAGCTCGAACGCGATGTCGTTCTCGAAGAGATCGCGATGCGCGACGACGATCCCGAGGACGCGCTGGCCGACCAGTTCTTGGCGGCGCTGTTCGGCGATCATCCAGTCGGGCGCCCGGTGATCGGCAGCGTGCAGTCGGTCTCGTCGATGACGCGTACCCAGCTGCATTCTTTTCATCAGCGGCGGTACACGCCCGACCGGATGGTCGTGGCGGTGGCCGGCAACGTCGACCACGGCGACGTAGTCAAGATTGTGCGTGAGCATTTCGGGCCGCGGTTGGTTCGGGGGCGTCATGCGATAGCACCGCGCAAGGGCGCCGGGCGGGTCACCGGACGGCCGAGCTTGACCGTCGTCCACCGCGATGCTGAGCAGACCCATGTCTTCCTCGGGGTCCGCACCCCGGGCCGGCACTGGAAGCATCGCTGGGCGCTGTCGGTGCTGAACACCGCCCTGGGTGGCGGGCTGAGTTCGCGCCTGTTCCAACAGGTTCGAGAGTCTCGCGGCCTGGCGTACTCGGTGTACTCTTCGCTGGACACCTTCTCGGACGCCGGAGCCTTCTCGGTGTACTCGGCATGCCAGCCCGAGCGGTTCGCCGAAGTGATCCGGGTGACCGCCGATGTGCTCGAGGACGTGGGCCGCGACGGCATCACCGAGACGGAATGCCGGATTGCCAAAGGCTCACTGCGCGGCGGATTGGTGCTCGGCTTGGAGGACTCCAGTTCGCGAATGAACCGAATCGGGCGTGGCGAACTCAACTACGCTGAGCACCGAAGCATCGACCGGACGCTGCAGGAGCTCGATGAGGTCACTTTGGACGAGGTCAACGCAATTGCGCGCCACCTTCTCACTCAATCCTACGGCGCAGCGGTACTCGGGCCGCACCAGTCGAAAAGCTCTCTGCCGCGTCAACTTCGGACAATGACGAGGTAGCGCGATGGTATTGGGCTTCTGGGATCTCGACGTGCCAATCGTGGGTGCGCCGATGGCGGGCGGTCCCGGTACGCCCACGCTGGCCGCGGCAGTGTCCAACGCAGGCGGACTGGGCTTTTTGGCCGCCGGCTACATCAGCGCCGAACGCCTGGCGAATGACATCGCGGCTGCGCGGGCGAAGACCACCGGCCCGATAGGTGTCAACCTGTTCGTGCCCCAGCCCAGCGTCGCCGACGTCATCGCGCTGGACCACTACGCTGAGGCGCTCGACGAGTTGGCCGAGCACTACGACGTCGAAGTCGGCTATCCGCAGTTCGGTGATGACGACGGCTGGCAACAGAAGCTCGAGGTGGTGGCCGACCTCCGGCCCGAGTTGGTCTCATTCACCTTCGGTGCGCCGTCGCCGGATGTGCTGCGCTGGTTCGGTGCGTTGGGGATGCTGCTGTACATCACCGTGACGTCGTCTTACGAGGCCGGGGTGGCCGTCGCCGCGGGAGCGGACGGCCTGATTGTGCAGGGCCCCAACGCCGGTGGGCATCGCGGCACGTTCGCGCCGGACATGAGTCCCGGCACCGAGTCGCTGACTGATCTGCTGGACCGCATCGGCCACACCCATGACGTTCCACTGATCGCGGCCGGCGGGCTGGCCAGTACCGAAGACGTCGCCGCAGTGTTGCGTCGCGGAGCGGCCGCCGCCCAGATCGGCACCGCGTTGCTGATGTCCGACGAGGCCGGTACCAACGCCGCGCACCGCTCGGCGCTTGGCCACCCGCAGTTCGACGCCACCGTGGTTACCCGGGCGTTCTCCGGCCGGTATGCCCGTGGTCTGGCCAACGACTTCACCCGGATGATGGATGATATTGCCCCGCTCGGCTATCCGGAGGTGAACCAAATGACGTCGCCGATCCGCAAGGCCGCCGTCGAGATGGAAGACCCGCACGGCACCAACCTGTGGGCGGGGACCGGATATCGCCAGGCTGCGGCCGGGCCGGCGAAGGACATCGTCAGCACTCTCGGCCACGTCTGAGTCAGACCAGCAGTACCGCCGGGTGGGTGAACGGCAACGCCAGGTCAGCGGCAACCCGCTCGCACACCAGCGTGCCGTCGTGTGTTGAAAGCCCCTTGGCAAGAGCCGGATTCGACCGGCAGGCGGCTTGCCAGCCACGGTCGGCGAGGTCAATCACATACGGCATGGTCGCGTTGGTGAGCGCTACCGTCGACGTGGCGGGAACGGCTGCGGGCATGTTCGCCACGCAGTAGAACAACGTGTCGTGGACGGCGAACGTCGGGTCGTCGTGGGTAGTCGGTCGTGAATCTTCGAAGCAGCCGCCCTGATCGATGGCGATGTCCACCAAGACTGCGCCCGGCTTCATCTGCGCAACAAGTGAATTCGACACCAAAGTCGGAGCTTTGGCGCCGGGCAACAGGACGGCGCCGATCACCAGGTCGGCGCGTTTGACCGCTTCCTCCAATTCCAGAGCCGTCGAGTACCGCGTCTGCACTTGGCCACTGAAAGCGTGGTCGACTTCGCGCAACTTGTTGATGTTGACGTCTAGCACCGTGACCGCCGCTCCCATTCCGTGCGCGACCCTGGCGGCGTTGTAGCCGGCGGTTCCCGCGCCGATGACTACCACCGCGGCCGGCTCGACACCGGGCACGCCGCCCATCAACACGCCTCGACCGCCGTGCGTGCGCATCAAGTGGTACGCCCCGACCTGAGCCGACAGCCGACCGGCCACCTCGCTCATCGGGGCCAGCAGCGGCAGAGCTCCGTCAGCCGTCTGCACCGTTTCGTAGGCGATCGACGTGGTGCCCGAAGCCAGCAGCGCCTCGGTGCACGACCGCGACGCTGCCAGATGCAGATAGGTGAACAGCGTCTGGCCGTGCCGCATCCGCGAATATTCGACTGGCATGGGTTCTTTGACCTTGAGGACCAGGTCGGCGTCGGCCCACAGGACTTCAGGGGTAGAAACCAGCTGCGCGCCGGCGGCTTTGAAGTCGCTGTCGGTGATCGCCGAGCCCTCACCGGCGCCGGCCTGGACGACGACCTCGTGCCCGCGCCGCGTCAGTTCAGCAACACCGGACGGGGTGATAGCCACTCGGAATTCGTTGTTCTTCACTTCGGTTGGGATTCCGACACGCATATCTCCAGTGTGAAGAAACTTCGCGCCACATGCAAAGCCGACGAAGACACAGCGGTAATCTGGCGGAATGAGCGAAGAAGTCACTGAAGATTTGCTTGGTGCACCATTTGCGTCGAAGGATATTCGGGGCGCGGATCTGGACCATGTCGACCGCAAAATTCTCACGCTGCTGCATGCCGATGCCCGGATGACCAACAGCGCCCTGGCAGAGGCACTCGGCGTTGCCCAGTCGACCTGTCACGGCCGCGTTCGCCGGTTGCTGGAGACGGGCGTCATCCGCGGCTTCTACGCCGACATCAATCCGGCTGCGGTCGGATTGCCGCTGCAGGCCATGATTTCGGTGAGCCTGCAATCCCACTCCCGCGGCAAGATCCGCGACTTCATCCAGCAGATTCGTCGCCGCCCCCAGGTGATGGACGTCTATTTCCTGGCCGGTGCCGACGATTTCATCCTGCATGTCGCTGCGCGCGACACCGAAGACCTGCGCTCGTTCGTCGTGGAGAACCTCAACGCCGACGCCGATGTCGCAGGTACCCAGACGTCCCTGATCTTCGAGCACCTGCGCGGAGCGGCGCCGGTCTGACCCCGCGATATTTCTGATACCCGCGGTACCAGGTATGCTGCGGCAAGCCGAGAGGATCCCATGACCACCGCTCCTGCTGCTCGTTCCCACGTGCCTACCCGTACCGCTGTGACGGCATCGGATGGCGTCACCTTGGCGGTGCACGCCTACACCGAGATCGACCCGCAACGGCCCACCGTGCTGGCCATCCACGGCTATCCGGACAACCACCATCTGTGGGACGGGGTGGCTGAGCACCTGCTGGGCCACCACGACGCCAAATACAACGTCGTCGCGTACGACGTGCGTGGCGCCGGCGAGTCGCAGCGCCCATCGGCCCGCGCTGGTTACCGGTTTGCTCAACTGATCGCTGATGTGGACGCGGTGATCGACAGCTTGGGTGTGGGACGTGTCCATCTGCTGGCTCACGACTGGGGCTCGATCCAGGCCTGGGCGGCGGTCACCGACGCGACGGTGATGGGCAAAGTGGCGTCGTTCACCTCGATCTCCGGGCCGCACCTGACCTACGCCGGAAAGTTCCTGCGGTCGGCGCGCAGCCCGCGCGGTTTTATCGACGTGATCCGGCAGTTCTTGGCCTCCGGTTACATCTGGTTCTTCCTGACCCCGGGCCTGCCGGAACTGCTGATCCGGAGCGGTCTGGGCGTGAAACTCATCGAGGCGCTGGGCCGTATCGGGAACACCAGCACCCAGGCGCGCCTCGACGGTCCAGTGCGCTCGACCGGTGACTACATCAATGGGCTCAACCTGTACCGCGCCAACATGCCTGGCCCGTTCCTGGCGCCGGACGCAAAGCTGCCCAACACCACCGTTCCGGTCCAGGTGCTGGTACCGCGGATGGACCTGTTCGTCACGCCGGCCCTGCAGAGGTACACCGGTTCAATCCCGTTGGGCAGCAGAGT
>JAVHWH010000298.1:0-3320 GCA_032159915.1 Mycobacterium sp. | reverse complement strand
CGAACCGGGCCGGCGGCCGCTGCGACAGTCCGACGCCGAGGACGGGAACCAGCGCCCGCGGATCGTCGATGTCCATCACGGTGAACGTGACCAACTGTGCGCTGCGCAGCGCCACCACGGTGGTGCCAGCTCGCTGCGCGATGATGCCGCGCAGCATTTCGCCGTCATTGGTGACCGAGCCTGGCCCCAGATAGCGCAGGTCGAGCCACCGGTGCGGGAAGCACACGACTTTGATCCAGTCGGCGACCCTCGGGTTGATGACACCCTGCGGTGTCATCAACCCCATTCGAGTCAGCTCGTCGCGCTGACTGTCGAAGAACGCACTTCGTTGTGCGCTATCGCGATACGGCGTGGTGATCGCGAGCACCCACGGAAAACTGCCTGCTTCAACGGTTTCCGCGATGAACCACGCCTGGTCGACCGTCAGCTCAACGGCATTGGGCGATGAGTCCATCGATGCGGCGCTAGCCGCCCCACTTGGCGGCTTCGGCCCCATCGCGGGCCATCATCGCCATCGTGTTGGCTTCGTGGGTGCTGGCCATCGACTGGTAGGCACGCACCATGTCTTCCATGGCCTGGTTCCACTGCACCTGCCAGGTCTGATACGTCATGCCGGTGTCACCCTGCCAGGCATTCTGCAGCGCGGCCTGCTCGGCGGAGATGTCGGCGCCCAGGCCCTGCAATGTGCCGGCGTATCCCGTCATATCCCCGGCATGGGCCAACATCGCCGGGTAGTTGTACATGATCTGTGACATGAAATTCCTCCCTAGTCTGAAACCGGCTCAGAAACCGGCGTAGGTCGAGGCGGCCGCGGCGTCGGCGGCCACATACGTGCCCGCAGCTTCACCGAGGTTGGCCTGCGCGATGTCCAGCAAGGTGTTCACCCTTGCCGCTACCTCGACAAAGCGGGCGTGGGCAGCCTGAAACGCTGCCGAGGCCTCGCCTTGATGGAATGCCTGCGCCGCCATCGCCGCCTGCTCGGCCTGACCGATCGTGTGCCGCATCAGACCCGCTTTGGCGCCGAACGCCGACTGCGAGGACACCAACTGCGGAATATGAGCATCCAACAAACTCATAGTTCTCCCTTTCCAATTTCTCGATTCACTCGAATCAGAATTCTGTTAATTGCTGTCGCGCGGTGAGTCGTCTCGCTGACTTTCCGGCCCCCCTTCCTCCCGGCCCGGTCCCAGTTGCCCGGCACCGTCGACATCCATTGGGGCACCACCGAACTCGCCGGCCGACCACAGGCGGCCAGGCGGTCCAGATCGGCCCCGGGGGGAAGTCACTATCAGCCGCCTGCCATCCCGTAGGTCGCAGCGGCCGCCGCGTCACCGGCGATGTAGCTGGCGCCGGCCTCGCCGACACCGACGCCGGCGCGCCCCAGCTCTTCAACACCCTGGGCCGCGACGGCCGCGTGTTCCTGGCCCTGCGCGCTGAACCCGGCGGCGGTCTGCAGCGACACCGGATCCGCCGCCGGTGGCACCACCGCGGTGATCATCGGCGCCGCGCTGGCATGCGCTGCCGCCAGCCTCGCCGTCAACGCCTCAACTGCCGCGCTGGCAGCCGCCAATCCTTCTGGAACCACTCGCAACGTCATGATTGCCTCCCCTTCTGTTGCGTTTCACCGAATATCGCGCCCTCGCCGGCGAGGGGGTTGATCAATTGGACATATGTCGGAGTATCACTGTCGGACAGCAGGATTCCGCGTCCTGGTGGTAGCCGGACGAATCGCTGACCACGGATCTTCCCGCTGTCCTGCGGGTTTCCGGACAGCATCAATGTGGTCGCCTGCAGGTCATTGAACCTGCGCAGCAACGGATTGGTCATCAGGCCGTGCGTCGATCCGGATGCGCGACCGGTGACGATCACGCGCAATCCCAGGTCGCTGGCCTGCCCGAGTAGTCCGATGAGCGGGCTCCACGGGCGCTGGCCGAGGTAGGGGCCACCGGTTGCCGCCGAATCCGGGATCTGGTCCACGTCATCGATGATCAGGTAATGGGTGTGACCGTCTGCTTGGTCCAGGTAGGTCCAGCGCGACAGCTCGGCCGACGACAGGCCAGCCGGCGGCCGGCGCGCCTCGATGAGGTTGGCCAACCCGATCATCGCCGGGGTGATCCGGTCGATGTTCGCCGTGTACTCGTTGTCCGGGAACAACGGCTCCTCGACGAGATGCAACCGGCGGTCCAGCACGGTGAAGGCGACCCGGTCGGGTGTTGAGTGGTCGCGCACCGAGCGGATGATGTGGCGCAGCAGGGTGGTCTTGCCCGACTTGCTGTCGCCGAACACCATCAGCAGCGGATTTTCGGTGAAGTCGTGCACCACCGCCGCCAGGTCCTCTTCGCGCTGGCCGATAACAATCTGCTCCGGGCCCCGGTACACCGCTCCCACCGCTGCCCGCGCGAGGTTGGTGGGCAGCAACCGCACCGGCGGCGCGGACAAGCCCGGGTAGCGGGCGTTGATCGCGGCCACCGGGCTCAATTCCGCGTCCAACTCGGGGTTGGCGAACAGGAAGTGCTGGGCCGCCATGGTCAGTCCGCGGCCCGGCTGGTCGTGCGGGATGGCGTCGGAGGGCCGGTGCAAGGCGCCGACCACCCGTACATTGCTGTCGCGCGCGTCGTGCAGCTTGAGCTCGAGACGCAACCCCAGCCCGTCCCGCATCGCCAGTGGCACTTCGAGCCAGCTCGGCGTGGTGATGACCACGTGGATGCCGTAGGCCAGGCCGACGTTGACCAATTCGGTCACCTTGGCCAGCAATGGGTTTCGGGTGTTGAACTGGTCGACGTTGTCGCGGCCGAAGGCGTACAGGTTGTCGATGATCAGGAAGACCTCACCGAACCCGTCATCTTGCGGCGACCCGTTATGGTGCCCGTTCGGCCCATCCCGATAGGCCTCCCGCTGCTGACGGGCCAGCAGTAGTTGCTCCAACTCGCCGAACGTGCGGCGGATGCGCTCGGGCTCCAGCGCCGAAGAGACACTACCGACGTGCGCCAAGCCCTCCAGCGCCCGCAGCTGCCCACCGCCGTAGTCCAAGCCGTAGAACGTGACGTCGCGCGGTGAGTGCAGGCTCGCGGCCGACAGGATGAAGGTCTGCAGCGCAGTCGATTTGCCGGACTTGGGTCCACCGTGAATCACCATGTTGCCGGCCGAGGACGTTGCGTCGAACACCAGCGGATCGCGACGCATCTCGAACGGCTTGTCGACCTCGCCGAGCGGCCAGCGCCACTGCCGGGGCGGTACCCCGGCACCGGCCAGCACCGCCTTCAGCGGGATCGGCTCGTCAAGCGGCGGCAGCCACAGCTGCGGCGCCCGCGGACCGTAGC
>JAVHWH010000285.1:0-4491 GCA_032159915.1 Mycobacterium sp. | reverse complement strand
AGACCGGCCAGGATTTCCGTCGCACCGAACCGGACGTTGTCGCCGCTCACCCGCCAGTCGGCGACCAGGGCTAAACCCAACCCCGCTCCCAGCGCGTAACCGGTGATTGCGGCGACGGTCGGCTTCGGGATCGCGGTGATGGCGTCGACGGCGGCGTGGTGCGCGGATAGCCAACTCTCGGCTTCCGATGTGCTCAACGCGCGCAGCTGGGGCATGTCGTCGCCGGCGGAGAAGATCTCGTGGCCGCCGAAGAGAATGACCGCGGCGATGCCGTCGTGTTGGCTGACCTCGGCCGCGGCCTGCTCGATCTCCCGGTAGACCTGCCGGGTCAAGGCGTTGGTCGGCGGCCGCGACAGCACTAGCGTCCCTACTCCCGGATGGCCTGGATCCAGGTGGACGCTGACGAACTCGCTCAATGCCGCCACTTGAGTCCGCCGGCTTTGCGGGCGCGGTGATAGCGGTCGGAGTCGAAGAACTCGAAAATCCAGTTGTCACCGTCGATTTCAACGTTCGGTTGCACCGTGACGATCTGCCGCTCGACGGTCAATACGTCGGCGACCGAGCGCCCGATCAGCGAGTCCAGCTGCGTCCAGGTCGGCGGTAGCAGAAAGCAGCGGCCGGCTTCGAACTCGGCGACGGCGGCCTGCGGCGTGCTCCACTCGGCGCGGTCGGATTCGGTGTTGTCGCCATCAGCGCGCTGCCCTTCTGGCAGCACACCGACAAAGAAGTAAGTGTCGTAGCGGCGGGTGCGCTCAGCTTCGGGTGTCACCCAATTGGCCCAGGGGCGAAGCAGATCGGCCCGCAGCACCAGGTTCTCCCGGCTCAGGAAGTCGGCGAAGGACAGCGTCCGGTCAGCGAGCGCCTGACGGGACTCGCGGTAGACCGACGCGTCGCTGACGATGCCGCTCGGGTCGTCGGCCGGGCCGGCGAACAGCACACCGCATTCCTCGAAGGTCTCGCGCGCGGCGGCGCACACCAAAGCCTCGGCCAGGTCGGTGTCGGTGCCGAACCGCTGCGCCCACCACTGCGGCGACGGCCCCGCCCAGGCGATTTCGGCGTTGCGGTCGCGGTCGTCGACGCCACCGCCGGGGAATACCACTGTGCCGGCGGCGAATTCCATTCCGGCGTGCCGTCGCATGAGGAAGACCGAGATGTCGTTCGGGTCCTGCCGCAACAGCATCACGGTCGCGGCCGGCCGCACCGGCAGAGGGACGAAGGTGTCGTCGGTCATCAGCGCCTCCGATGTGCCGCGCGGGTGCGGGTGCGGCGGGCGAAGTAACGCCCGTCGATGACGTCCACGTCGATCGACTGACCGAATGCCGCGGACAAGTTGTCGGCGGTCAGCACATCAGGCAGCAATCCCGCGGCGACGATCTGTCCCTCCGCCAGCAGCATGCAGTGACTGAAGCCGGGCGGAATCTCCTCGACATGGTGGGTGACCAAGACCAGTGCAGGCGCGTCCGGATCGGCGGCTAGGTCGGCCAGACGCGCCACCAATTCCTCGCGGCCGCCCAGATCGAGACCGGCGGCGGGCTCGTCGAGCAGCAGCAGTTCGGGATCGGTCATCAATGCACGAGCGATCAGGATCCGCTTGCGCTCGCCCTCGGACAGCGTCTCGTAGCGGCGGTCGACCAGATGCTCGGCGCCCAGGCTTTCCAGCATGTCCACCGCGCGGTGGTAATCGACGTCTTCGTAGCGCTCCCGCCACCGGCCCAGCACCGCATAGCCTGCCGAGACAACCAGGTCGCGGACCACCTCGTTGCCGGGGATGCGTTGCGCCAGCGCTGAGGAACTCAAACCCACCCGCGAGCGCAGTTCGGCCATGTCGACCCGGCCGAGCCGCTCCCCCAGCACGTAGGCCACCCCGGACGTGGGATGCTCAGCGGCCGCGGCGATGCGCAACAACGATGTCTTGCCGGCGCCGTTGGCCCCGATGATCACCCAGCGTTCGTCGAGCTCGACCGACCAGGTCACCGGCCCGACCAGGGTGTGGCCGTCGCGACGCAGCGACACGTCGGTGAAGGCGATCAGCAGGTCGGGGTCGACTGCCTCACCACCGTTTTCGGCCACCCGACCATCGTGCCGTACCGGCCGCGCGACTGGTCCGGCGGGATGAGTACCGCCCGTCTTGCCTGCGGGCGCTCACGGCCTCATGAGTCACAACAGTCCCGTGGGCCGCTCGTCGGGGGGACACTCTTTCTTCATTGTGACCGCGGGCGATATCGCCGCTGGGGTGATATCGCAGCCGACAACCATTTCGAAAAACGGCCACCCACCCAGATACTGATGTAACAAGTGCGTCAGGCCGGGCCTCTAATAGAGCTGCCGGTTCGCTACCAGTTCGGGTCCGGCGGGATGTCCACGCGACTCACCATGCCGTCGAGCGCGTCCGCCGCCTCGATCTCGCCGCGCGTCACGCCGAGCAGGAACAGCACGGTATCCAAGTACGGGTGGCTCAGCGACGCGTCGGCGACCTCACGCAGAGCGGGCTTGGCGTTGAACGCGATCCCGAGGCCCGCTGCGGACAGCATGTCGATGTCGTTGGCGCCGTCTCCGACCGCGACGGTCTGCGCCATTGGCACCCCGGCTTGACTCGCAAAGTCGCGCAGCGCCTTGGCTTTTCCCGGGCGGTCGACGATTTCGCCGACCACCCGCCCGGTGAGTTTGCCGTCGACGACCTCCAGAACATTGGCGGCGACGAAGTCGAGCATCAGCTCGTCCGCCAGCGGTTGGATGACCTGCCGGAAACCGCCGGAGACCACCCCCACGTGATAGCCCAGCCGGCGCAGCGTACGGATGGTGGTCCGCGCACCGGGTGTGAGCTCCACTTCGTCGGCGACCTCGTCGAGCACCGCTGCGGGCAGGCCGGCCAATGTGCCGACCCGCTGGAGCAGCGACTCGGCAAAATCCATCTCGCCGCGCATGGCGGCATCGGTGATAGCGGCGACGGCCTCCTCGGCCCCCGCCCGCGCCGCAAGCATCTCGATGACTTCCTGCTGAATCAGCGTCGAGTCGACGTCGAATACGATGAGCCGCTTGGCCCTTCGCGCGATGCTGTAATCCTCCAACGCGATGTCGACGCCCACGTCGGCGGCCACCCGCGTCAACACCTCCTGCAGCTGTCCCCCACCCCCGGGAGGGACGGAGACCCGTAGCTCCAGACCCGTGACCGGATAGTCGGAGACACCCCGGATCAGGTCGATGTTGACGCCCAATGCCGCGACCTCGCGTGCGACGGCGCCGAACGCCTCGGCGGTGATCGGACGGCCCAGCACCATGATCGTGTGTGTCGAGGGCTCGCGGATAATTCGCAGATCGTCGCTGCGCTCGATGCTGACGTCCAACCCCACCGAGTTGATCGCGGCCTCGACTTCGTCCCGGAAAGGCTTGCCTTCAACGACTTCCACAGGAGCGGTCACCAGTACACCCAGCGTCAGGCGAGCCCGGATCACCACCTGCTCGACGTTGAGCAACTCGACTTTGTGACCCGAGAGCACTCCGAAGAGCGCCGACGTCACGCCTGGCTTGTCGTGACCGGTGACGGTGATCAACGCCGACACCTTGCGGGGCGTACTCACCCCAGATGTGTGCCGCGAGAAGCCATCACGAACGAACGTTGACGTCGCCGGCGCGGGTGACGTCGCCATCCGAAGGCCCGTGTGACTTACCCACGTGCGCCTCGGCGCGGATCCGCTCGATCATGTGCGGGTAGTGCAACTCGAACGCCGGGCGCTCGGAGCGGATGCGCGGCAGCTCGGTGAAGTTGTGCCGCGGCGGCGGGCAACTGGTCGCCCACTCCAGCGAGTTGCCGTATCCCCAGGGGTCGTCGACGGTGACTACTTCGCCGTAACGCCAGCTCCTGAACACATTCCAGACGAACGGCAGCATCGACACCCCGAGGATGAACGCGCCGACGGTCGAGACGACGTGCATCCATTGGAAGTTGTCGCTGGGCAGGTAGTCCGCGTAGCGACGCGGCATGCCGGCGTCACCCAGCCAGTGCTGAATCAGGAACGTCACGTTGAATCCGATGAAGGTGAGCCAGAAGTGCAGCTTGCCCAGTCGCTCGTCGAGCAGGCGGCCGGTCATCTTCGGGAACCAGAAGTACGTGCCGGCGAAGGTGGCAAACACGATCGTGCCGAACAGCACGTAGTGGAAGTGCGCGACCACGAAGTAGGAGTCCGACACGTGGAAGTCCAGCGGCGGGCTGGCCAGCAGCACGCCGGTCAGGCCACCGAACAGGAACGTGACCATGAAGCCGACAGCGAAGATCATCGGCGTCTCGAACGTGATCGAGCCCCGCCACATCGAGCCGATCCAGTTGAAGAACTTGATGCCGGTCGGCACGGCGATCAGGAACGTCATACCCGAGAAGAAGGGCAGGTCGACGGCACCGGTGACGAACATGTGGTGGGCCCACACGGCCACGGAGAGGATCGCGATCGTGATGGTGGCGGCCACCAGCCCGACGTAGCCGAAGACGGGCTTGCG
>JAVHWH010000256.1:0-11215 GCA_032159915.1 Mycobacterium sp. | reverse complement strand
TGAACTCGACGTGTTCTGAGTCACGTACGCCGAGCCTCGTGACGGCGCCGGTGGGCAGGTCGACGACGAGATATCCGCCACGGGTGGACAGATAGGCGGTCCCGGTGTTGTCGCCGGCCAGGCCGGTGACCGGACCGGGCAGTCCGATCACCCGCTGCGATGTTTGCTGCGGGCCCAGCACGGTGAGGCTCGCCGGTGCGGTGGGGCCGGGCCCGGGAGACACCACCGCCAGCAAACCGGTTCGGCCGTCGAACAACGCGGTTTGCGGGTGGCCGGGGAGTAGGCGGACTGACCCAGCAGGGACACGCGTCAGCGGCGGAGATGGCGCCGCCTGCGCCGGCGCGTTCGTCGGCGGTGACTGCTCGAAGGGCTTCTTCGAGCATGCGGTCGTGAGCACCAGCGAAAACACCAGCCCGGTAGCGGCTATCCAACGCGCGCATGCATCGGGTTTACAGTTTGCTGGCACAGGGTAACTCTTAACTAATTAGGGGCTTGCCGTGGTGATAGGGGTGGTCCGATTGGAGTTCGATACTAGGCAACATCGGCCGACGTGGCTCAAGGCTGTCGAAGTTTCCCGCGACAGGACGCCGGGTACGGTGAACTTATGAGTGTTGCCGACGGCGGCCAGTTCTCAGACGAAGAGTTTGCTATCGAGGATATGTGGGTGGGGGTTTTCTCCACCAAGGTCCTCGCCAGCGGCTTCGGGCAGGTCGGCGACGGCCGAAGTTTCGCCTTCCGGATCGAAGGCCAGGAATTGCTGGTCGAGGTGTACCGGCCCCGGCTCAAAGCTCTGGTCCCCCAACCGGAAGACGTTGTGGCCAAGCTGCGCCGCAACGTGGTCGACGTCGACATCACCGACGAACGCAGTCTGGGCGCCGCCGTTCGCGACGCAGTTGCGGTCGTCAAAGCATCCATCTGAATCCGGCCGCCAGGCTGTCTGCCTTCGCGGCTTTGGTCACCCGGTACGGTCATCGTCGTGCATGCGGTCCAGACGATGTCGTGGTGGCAAGTTGTCGTTCTCGCCGTCGTGCAAGGGATCACCGAGTTCCTTCCGGTGTCGTCGTCGGGCCACTTGGCCATCGTGTCGCGGGTCTTCTTCGCCCAAGACGCGGGTGCGTCGTTCACTGCCGTAACCCAGTTGGGCACTGAGGCAGCGGTTTTGGTGTACTTCGCCCAGGATATCCTTCGAATCTCGACGGCCTGGTGCACCGGCCTTTTCCGAGGTTATCGCGACCCCGCTCATCGCGGCGTCGATTACCGGCTGGGCTGGTACGTGATCATCGGGACGATCCCGATCTGCGTACTCGGTCTGCTCTTCAAGGACGAGATTCGCTCAGGCGTGCGCAACCTGTGGGTGATCGCGACAGCGCTGGTGGTGTTCTCTGCGGTGATCGCCCTGGCAGAGCGCGTCGGCAAGCAGAACCGCGATGTCGAGCAGTTGACCTGGCGCGACGCAGTCATTGTCGGCATCGCCCAAACGTTGGCGCTGGTGCCAGGAGTCTCCCGGTCGGGGGCCACGATCAGCGCAGGACTGTTCTTGGGCCAGCAGCGCGAACTGTCGGCCCGCTTCGGGTTCCTGCTGGCGATTCCGGCGGTGTTCGCGTCGGGCGTGTTCTCGTTGCCGGACGCGTTTCACCCGGTGTCCGAGGGCATGAGCGCGACGGGCCCGCAGCTGCTGGTGGCGACGGTGATCGCCTTCGTGATCGGGTTGGCGGCCGTGGCCTGGTTCCTGCGTTTTCTGCTGCGCCACAACATGTACTGGTTCGTGGGATACCGGGTGGCGGTCGGTGCCGGCGTGCTGATCCTGCTGGCCACCGGGGTGGTGACCGCCAGATGACGGTGATCCTGTTGCGGCACGGCCGGTCCACTTCCAACACCGCGAACGTGCTGGCCGGCCGCTCCGAGGGCGTCGAGCTCGACGAGAAGGGGCGTGAGCAGGCCGCCGGACTTGTCGACCGGATCGGTGAGCTGCCGATCCGCGCGGTGGTGAGTTCGCCGCTGCTGCGGTGCCGGCAAACCGTCGAGCCGCTTGCCGCCGCACTCGAGGTGGACGTGGAGATCGAGGACCGGCTCGCCGAGGTCGACTATGGCGACTGGACCGGCCGCAAGCTCGGCGAGCTGTTCTCCGAGCCGCTGTGGGCGGTGGTCCAGGCGCATCCGAGCGCGGCGGTGTTCCCCGGCGGCGAAGGCCTGGCCGACGTGCAGACCCGCGCTGTCGCCGCGGTTCGCGGGCACGACGCACGACTGGCCGAGCAGCACGGCGGTGATGTGCTGTGGCTGGCGTGCACGCACGGCGATGTCATCAAGGCGGTCGTTGCCGATGCCCTCGGCCTGCACCTGGATGGCTTCCAACGGGTTTCCGCCGACCCGGCATCGGTGAGCGTGATCCGTTACACGCGGCTTCGTCCGTTCGTGCTGCACTCCAACCACACCGGTGCCAGCTTGACGTCCGCATTGACACCTCCGCCGGCTCCTGAGGGTGAGACCCCTGTCGACGACGCGGTCGTCGGTGGCTCGACGGACTGAGCCGTCAGCGAAGCACTGGATTTACGTCTCCGCTGCAACTGCCGGTATTTTGGAAGTGCCATGTCTCGTGCGATTCACGTTTTCCGCTCACCCGACCGATTCGTCGCCGGGACCGTTGGGCAGCCCGGAAACCGCACCTTCTACCTGCAGGCCGTGCACGACGCCCGGGTGGTGTCGGTGGTGCTGGAAAAGCAGCAAGTGGCGGTACTGGCCGAACGTATCGATGCGCTGCTCGTCGAGGTCAACCGGCGGTTCGGGACACCCGTTCCACCCGAGACCGACAAGGTAGAAGACCTCAGCCCGCTGGTCACACCCGTCGACGCGGAATTTCGGGTCGGGACGATGGGTTTGGGGTGGGACTCCGAGGCGCAGACCGTGGTGGTGGAACTGCTGGCGGTCAGCGACACCGAGTTCGATGCGTCGGTGGTGCTGGACGACACCGACGAGGGCCCAGACGCGGTGCGGGTGTTCCTCACCCCGGAGTCGGCCCGCGAATTCGCCACCCGCTCCAACGCCGTCATCTCCGCCGGCCGCCCGCCATGCCCGCTGTGTGACGAGCCGCTGGATTCCGACGGCCACATCTGTGCGCGCACCAACGGCTACCGGCGCAGCGCGCTGCTCGGGCCGGACGATGACGCAGAGGCCTGACGATCGCGAGGTCCTGCGCCGCGGCGAGCTGACGGTCCTGGGACGCATCCGCTCGGCCAGCAACGCCACCTACCTATGCGAGGCAACGCTGGACGAGCACACCGTGCATTGCGTGTACAAGCCGGTTTCCGGTGAGCAGCCGCTGTGGGACTTCCCCGACGGCACGCTGGCCGGCCGGGAACGCGCCGCCTACCTGGTGTCGGCGCATTTGGGGTGGAACATCGTGCCCTACACCATCATTGGGCACGGGCCGGCGGGCCCCGGGATGCTGCAGCAGTGGGTGGACCAGCCCGGTGACACCCAGGACTCGGCGCCCGGACCGGACCTCGATCTCGTCGACCTGGTGCCGGCCGATCGCTGTCCGCGCGGGTATCTCCCGGTGCTGCGCGCTTACGACTACGCCGGCGACCCGGTCGAGCTGGTACACGCCGACGACGTCCGACTGTGGCGGATGGCGGTGTTCGACGTGCTGGTCAACAACGCCGACCGCAAGGGCGGTCACGTCCTGCGCGGCGTCAACGGGGACGTGTACGGCGTCGACCACGGGGTGTGCCTGCACGTCGAGGACAAGCTCCGCACGGTGTTGTGGGGCTGGGCCGGCAAGACCATCGACGACAACACGTTGGAGAAGGTGTCCTGCCTGGTCGACGGGCTGGCCGATTCGCTTGGGGACGCGTTGGCCGAGCACATCACCAGCGCGGAGATCGCTGCGTTGCGGCTGCGGGCCCGGGTGTTGCTCGCCCACCCGGTGATGCCGGGCCCCGACCGGCACCGTCCGATTCCCTGGCCCGCGTTCTAGCCAGGGTCGCCGGTTCGACGCGGCCCGTAGCATTTCGGTGATGCCCCGCTCGTTCGCGCTGTCGCTGGACGCGCCCGTGGCCGTCGACGAGATATTGGCGGCGTTCGCCGACGGGGACTACTGGCAGGCCAGGCTGGCCGCCTTCGATGGCGGTACCGCGACACTTGACCGCCTGACCGTCGACCCGGGTGGCAGTGTGATGGCCGCTCTCACGGTCAGCCTGTTCTCCAACCGGCTGCCGAAAGTGGTGGCCGCGCTGGCACCCGGGAACCTGGAAATGGCGCGCACCGAAACGTGGCACCCGGCCGCCGACGGTCATGCCCGCGGCAGGATCGAGGTGTCGGTTCCCGGCGCACCGGTGGCGGCGGTGGGGACGGTGACGTTGGCGCCGACGGATGCCGGTGCGCGGCTGGACTTCAGCACCACCGTGCAGGTCAATCTCCCGCTGGTGGGCGGCCAGGTGGAAAGCTTCATCGTCAGCCGGCTCGGCGACGAGATCAGCGCAGTTCAACGCTTCACCGACAACTGGATCGTGACGAACCGCTGAGCCCGTCGGTGATACTGGACCAGTGACCCCTGAGCCGATGAGCGACGCCGCGCTGGCCGCCGACCTTGCCGAAGAGGCGGGAAAGCTATTGCTGGCCGTGCGCGCCCGGGTCGGTTTCGATCATCCCTGGCTGCTCGGCGACGAGGGCGACAGCCAGGCTAATGCGTTGCTGCTCAAACGGCTGCACGCCGAGCGTCCGGGCGATGCGGTGCTCAGCGAAGAGGCCTACGACGACTTGAACAGGCTGAGGTCCGACCGGGTTTGGATTGTCGATCCGCTGGACGGCACCCGCGAGTTCTCCTGGGAGGGCCGCGACGACTGGGCCGTGCATGTCGCGCTGTGGCAGCGCCACGGCGGTCCGAACGGGGCCATCACCGACGCCGCGGTCGCTTTGCCCGCGATGGGGGAGTTGCACCGCAGCGACACCGTAATCGCGCCCACCAGAGAGCTTTCCGGACCGATCCGGGTCACCGCCAGCTCCAACCGGCCGCCGGCCGTGCTGTATCACCTGGCCCGCCAGCTCGACGTGGAGTTCGTGCGGATCGGCTCGGCCGGAGCCAAAGCGATGTCGGTGGTTCGCGGCGACGCCGACGCCTACATCCACGCGGGCGGGCAGTGGGAGTGGGACTCGGCCGCCCCGGCGGGAGTGATCCTGGCGGCCGGCATGCACGCATCGCGGTTGGACGGCTCCGAGATGATCTACAACCGCCCCGACCCGTATCTGCCCGACTTCCTGATGTGTCGCACCGAACTCGCGGATCTGTTGCTGGGCGCGATCCGGGTGGCAAGCTAGCGACACTTTAGAGTCGAGGGTATGCAGTCCTGGCCCTCGGCACCTTTACCAGCGCTGCAGGGACGCGGGCCGGAGCTGCGGCTCTACGACAGCTCCGATCGCCAGGTTCGCCCGGTATCGGCCGGGCCGACCGCCACCATGTACGTCTGCGGGATCACCCCCTATGACGCGACCCACCTCGGCCACGCCGCCACCTACCTGGCGTTCGACCTGATCCACCGGGTCTGGTGCGACCTCGGCCGGGACGTGCACTACGTGCAGAACGTCACCGACGTCGACGATCCGCTCTTCGAGCGGGCCGACCGCGACGGCGTCGACTGGCGCGACCTCGCGGCCCGCGAGGTCGCGCTGTACCGCGAGGACATGGCCGCCCTGCGGGTGCTGCCGCCCCGGGAGTACGTCGCGGCGACCGAGGCGGTGGCCGAGGTCGTCGAACTGGTGGAGAAGATGCTCGCTTCGGGGGCCGCCTACATCGTCGACGACGCCGAATTCCCCGACGTCTACTTCCGCGCTGATGCCACCGCGCAATTCGGCTACGAATCCGGCTACGGCCGCGACACCATGCTGACGTTGTTCGCCGAGCGAGGCGGCGACCCGGACCGGGCGGGCAAGACCGATCAGCTCGACGCGTTGTTGTGGCGCGCCGCGCGCCCCGGCGAGCCGAGCTGGCAGTCGCCCTTTGGCGCCGGACGGCCGGGCTGGCACGTCGAATGCGCGGCGATCGCACTGAGCCGCATCGGCAGCGGTCTGGACATCCAGGGTGGTGGCAGCGACCTGATCTTCCCGCATCACGAGTTCACCGCCGCCCATGCCGAATCCGTCAGCGGCGAGAGGCGATTCGCCGGCCACTACGTGCACGCCGGCATGATCGGCTGGGACGGTCACAAGATGTCCAAGAGCCGCGGCAACCTGGTTCTGGTATCAGGACTGCGCGCCCAAGGTGTGGAGCCGGCCGCCATCCGACTGGGATTGCTGGCCGGGCATTACCGGGCCGATCGGCAGTGGACGCCGCAGATCCTCGACGATGCCGGCGCGCGGCTGCAGCGGTGGCGTACCGCGGCCGCCTTGCCCGCCGGGCCGGACGCCGCCGATCTGGTCGCCCGGGTCCGCCGTTATCTGGCCGACGACCTGGACACACCCAAAGCGCTTGCCGCACTTGACGGTTGGACGACCGACGCCCTGGAATACGGCGGCCATGACGCCGAGGCGCCGCAGACGGTGGCCGCATTGGCCGATGCGCTACTGGGAGTGGAATTGTCTGTCGTGCGGCGCTAGCAGTAGGTTGCCGGCATGACGTCAGTGAACAACCAAATCGTATTCATCACCGGTGGCGCCCACGGAATCGGCGCCGAGGTGGCCCGTCGCCTGCACGCCAGGGGCGCCAAGCTGGTGTTGACCGATGTGGATGCCGCCGCACTGGCGGCGATCTCGGGCGAACTCGGCGGCGACGAGCGCCTCCTGACGGTGGTCGCCGATGTTCGTGACCTGGCCGCGATGAACTCCGCCGCCGAGCAGGCCGTCACGAAATTCGGCGGTATCGACGCGGTGGTGGCCAACGCCGGCATCGCGAGCTATGGATCGGTGCTGCAGGTCGATCCGGCGGCGTTTCAGCGGGTGATCGACATCAACCTGGTCGGCGTCTTTCACACCGTGCGCGCCACGCTGCCCGCGGTGATCGGGCGCAAGGGCTACGTGCTGATCGTCTCGTCGCTGGCGGCGTTCGCCGCCGCACCCGGGATGAGCCCGTATGACGCCTCCAAGGCCGGCGTCGAACACCTGGCCAACGCGGTGCGCCTGGAGGTCGCCGGCCATGGCGTCACTGTCGGATCGGCGCACATGTCCTGGATCGACACGGCGCTGGTCCGCGACAGCAAGGCGGACCTGCCATCCTTCACCGAGCTGCTGTCCAAGCTGCCCTGGCCGCTGAACAAAACCACGTCCGTCGACGACTGCGCGGCGGCGTTCGTCAAAGGCATCGAGCACCGCAAGCGGCGGGTCTACTGCCCGCGCTGGGTGGGCTGGTTCCGCTGGTTCAAACCGGTGTTGTCGACTCCGGTCGGCGAGAACGCCGTGACCAAGACGTCGGCGGAGCTGTTGCCCCGGATGGACGAGGAAGTCAGGGCGCTGGGCCGATCCACCAGCGCCTACAACAAGGTGCTGGACGACCCGAGCTAGCGGCCGTAACCCGGTCGGCGTCGGCGGAGGTAGCGCTCGAACTCGGCGGCCAGCGCGTCGCCGTCGATCTTGCCCAGCACCTCGGTCATGTCGACTTCGGCATCGCCCCGCTGCTCCAGCGACTGCACGTACTCGGCGATCTCCTCGTCGTCGGCCGTCATCTCGGTAACCGCCAGCTCCCACTCCTCGGCCTGCGCGGGCAGGTCGGCCAGCGGGACCTCGATGTCGAGCACCTCCTCGACCCGGCGCAGCAGCGCAACGGTCGCTTTGGGGCTGGGCGGCTGTGACACGTAATGCGGGACCGCCGCCCAGAACGTGACGGCTGGTATCCCGGCCGCGACACAAGCGTCCTGGAACACCCCGGCAATACCGGTCGGCCCCTCGTACCGGGTTTCCTGCAGCCCGAAACGCTGCGCCGACTCCGGCGAGTAGGCGGCCCCGGAAACCGGCACCGGCCGGGTGTGCGGCGTATCGGCCAGCAGGGCGCCCAGGATCACCACGGTGTCGACGTTGAGCTTGTCGGCCACAGCCAGCAATTCGGCGCAGAAAGTGCGCCACCGCATGTTCGGCTCGACGCCGTGCATCAGCACAATGTCGCGGTCGGCGCCCGGCGGGCGGCAGTAGGAGATCCGCATCGACGGCCACACCAATTCCCGCGTCACGCCGTCGACCTGCCGGATGACCGGGCGGTTCACCTGATAGTCGTAGTAGGCCTCGTCGTCGATCTCGACGATCGGATCGGCCTCCCAGATGGCATCCAGGTGCTCGAGCGCATCGCTGGCCGCGTCGCCCGCGTCATTCCAGCCCTCGAACGCAGCCACCACAATCGTGTTGTGCAGTTCGGGAAACGAGGAGCTGACATCCGGCGAGGTCACGTCAATCAGCGTACGGCCTGAGCACGGGCAGGGACTGGAGAGCGACCGACGATTTTTTCATAGTCCGGCTATGCTTGTTGCGCGGTCCAGGCGAAATACGTTCGGCTGCAATCTGGTTAACCTTGGTAATACGAGAACGCCGACACGATCCGGGTCGGGTCGAGCTGGGCGTCCGATGTCGGTCGGGTAACGACGTAGACTTTTCTGGTCGAGAGGCGTTGCAACGGTTCTCCGGTTTTCGCCGGTATCCGCCACGCTCGGCAGAGTTAAGGACGCCTTCCGCTATGGAAGGAGTGCGCTGTGAACGCGCCTGAGACGAACCTCATGGAGCCCAACATTCGTCCCGACTGCACCGACGAACTGACGGCAGCGCTGCGCCGGCGGATCATGGTGATCGACGGCGCGATGGGCACGGCGATCCAGCGCGACCGCCCGGATGAGGCCGGCTACCGCGGCGATCGGTTCACTGAGTGGCCGACCGCTCTTCAGGGCAACAACGACCTGCTCACCCTGACCCAGCCGCAGATCATCGAGGGCATCCACCGCGAGTACCTCGAGGCCGGTGCGGACATCCTGGAGACCAACACGTTCAACGCGAACGCGATCTCGCTGTCGGACTACGGCATGGCCGACCTGAGCTACGAACTGAACTTCGCCGGCGCCGCCCTGGCCCGCAAGGCAGCCGACGAGTTCAGCACCCCGGACAAGCCCCGCTACGTCGCCGGCGCCATCGGCCCGACGACCCGGACGGCGTCGATCTCGCCGGACGTCAACGATCCCGGAGCCCGCAACGTCTCCTACGACCAGCTCGTCGCCGCCTACCTCGAGGCCGCCAACGGCCTGGTCGACGGCGGTGCCGACCTCCTCATCGTCGAGACGATCTTCGACTCGCTGAACGCCAAGGCGGCGGTGTTCGCCGTCGAGACGCTGTTCGAGGAGCGCGGTCGTCGCTGGCCGCTGATCATCTCGGGCACCATCACCGATGCGTCCGGCCGGACGTTGTCCGGTCAGGTCACCGAAGCGTTCTGGAATGCGATCCGGCACGCCAAGCCGCTCGCGGTCGGCCTCAACTGCGCGCTGGGCGCGCCGGAGATGAGGCCCTACATCGCCGAGGTGGCGCGCATCGCGGACACTTTCGTCTCCTGCTACCCGAATGCCGGGCTGCCCAACGCCTTCGGCGAGTACGACGAGTCCCCGGAGCGTCAGGCCGGCTATATCGCCGAGTTCGCCCAGGCCGGCCTGGTCAACCTGGTCGGCGGCTGCTGCGGAACGGCGCCGCCGCACATCGCCGAGATCGCCAAGGTCGTCGGCGACAAATCACCGCGCGAGCTGCCCGAAATCCCGGTGGCCACCCGGCTCTCCGGCCTGGAGCCGCTCAACATCACCGACGACTCCCTGTTCGTGAACATCGGTGAACGAACCAACATCACCGGTTCCGCCCGCTTCCGCAACCTGATCAAGGCCGAGGACTACGACAGCGCCCTGTCGGTCGCCCTGCAGCAGGTCGAGGTCGGTGCGCAGGTCATCGACATCAACATGGACGAAGGCATGATCGACGGCGTGGCCGCGATGGACCGGTTCACCAAGCTGATCGCGGCCGAGCCGGACATCAGCCGGGTCCCGGTGATGATCGACTCGTCCAAGTGGGACGTCATCGAGGCGGGCCTGAAGAACGTGCAGGGCAAGCCGATCGTGAACTCGATCTCCATGAAGGAGGGCGAGGAGAAGTTCATCCGCGAAGCACGGCTGTGCCGCAAGTACGGCGCCGCCGTCGTGGTGATGGCCTTCGACGAGCAGGGTCAGGCCGACAACCTGGAGCGCCGCAAGGAGATCTGCGCGCGTGCCTACCGGATTCTGACCGAAGAGGTCGGCTTCCCGGCCGAGGACATCATCTTCGACCCGAACTGCTTCGCGCTGGCGACCGGCATCGAGGAGCACGCGACCTACGGGATCGACTTCATCGAGGCCTGCGCTTGGATCAAGGAGAACCTTCCCGGAGTGCACATCTCCGGCGGCATCTCCAACGTGTCCTTCTCGTTCCGCGGCAACAACCCCGTCCGCGAGGCGATCCACGCAGTGTTCCTGTTCCACGCCATCAAGGCCGGCCTGGACATGGGCATCGTCAACGCCGGCGCGCTGGTTCCCTACGACTCGATCGACCCCGAGTTGCGGGACCGGATCGAGGACGTCGTGCTGAACCGTCGCGAGGATGCGGCCGAACGGCTGCTGGAGATCGCCGAGCGGTTCAACAGTTCGGAGAAAGCGGACGACCCGGTGGCAGCCGAGTGGCGCAACCTCCCGGTCCGCGAGCGGATCACCCACTCCCTGGTCAAGGGCATCGACGCCAACGTCGATGCGGACACCGAGGAACTGCGGGCCGAGATCGCCGCCGCGGGTGGTCGTCCGATCGAGGTGATCGAGGGTCCGTTGATGGACGGCATGAACGTGGTCGGGGACCTCTTCGGCGCAGGCAAGATGTTCCTGCCCCAGGTCGTGAAGTCGGCCCGGGTGATGAAGAAGGCCGTTGCATACCTGCTGCCCTACATCGAGGCCGAGAAGGAAGAGTCCGGCGCTGCAGCCGGGAAAGATACCAACGGCACGATCATCATGGCGACGGTGAAGGGCGACGTCCACGACATCGGTAAGAACATCGTCGGGGTCGTCCTGCAGTGCAACAACTACGAGGTGATCGACCTCGGTGTGATGGTGCCTGCCCAGAAGATCCTGGACGCGGCGAAGGAGCACGACGCCGACATCATCGGGCTGTCCGGCCTGATCACCCCGTCCCTGGACGAGATGGTCAACTTCGCCGTCGAGATGGAGCGTCAGGGGCTGGAGATCCCGCTGCTGAT
>JAVHWH010000060.1:0-7007 GCA_032159915.1 Mycobacterium sp. | reverse complement strand
GGCACCGCTGCCCCGGCGGGAAGTTGGCGCCGGCATTGAGCAGATCGCAGGGCACCAAGACCTGCTTGCCTTTTTGGGTGTTGGTCACACACTTCACCGGTTGACCCGGCGGCACCGACGGATCGGCGTGGGCTTGGACAGGGAGGCTGGCCGCCACTAACGCGGTGCCGAGCGCCCAAGCTAGGCGGCGATAGGTCACGAGCACTCCTCACGAGTCGGGCTGTCCAGGCAAACCCTATGTCAGGATTGAACTGACGACCGCTCGCTAGGTAAGCGCTCTGTCTGCGACCTGCCCGCGAGAGGACGTCACTGGCAGCGGCAGTTCGCTCCTGCACTGTTTGAGTCGGCGCGTGGCCCGGAGCCGGCACCCCATCGTAGAATCGTGACGGCTCGTCGAAAAGGCCACGGCCGCGTTAGCTCAGTTGGTAGAGCATCGCTCTTGTAAAGCGATTGTCGAGAGTTCGATTCTCTCACGCGGCTCCACTCCTGTCGGCACCGACGATACCGTCGTCTTGTGCCAAACAGTTGTCCCGGGTGCGAGTCGATTTCGCGGGCTGTCGGCCAAAGGTCTACTGCAGCAATGCATGCCAACAATCACACCGCCGACGCTTGCTGTTGGAGGCCTGGCTCGACACTGGAGTCTGTGGTCGCACGTCGTACCAGGGCCACTACGTCCGCGACTACCTATTCGAGCAGCAGCGCGGGTGCTGCTCGATCTGTGGCTTCGCGGACAAGTGGAATGGTGTCACCTTGACGCTGATCATCGACCACATTGATGGAAACGCGAGCAACAATCGTCGCGAGAATCTGCGGCTCATTTGTCCCAACTGTGACAGCCAGCTGCCGACGTATAAGGCGAGGAATCGCGGCAGCGGTCGCTTCTAACGCCGACGGAGGTACGCGCAGGGCCAGTCCTATTGATGCTCCACCGCGAGTAACTCCAGCGGCTCACTCGTCGTGGGCTGGGTTCTCGTGGTCGATGATCCGCTGCGAGCGCACGGTCCGTGTCGGCGACCGCCGGCCCGGCCGGCGGCCCGGCAGCGGAATCCGCTCAGCGATACTGCTCAACGGGTTGACCACCATGGTCAGCGACATCACCGCATCCTGCAGCGTCGCAATCGCCGGCTCGAGGGCTTCCATCCCGGGCGCGAGGCGGCTCAGCGTGTCCGCGACGTCGGCCAGCTGCTCGAGCGGGCCGTTGCGCGCGGTGAGCTTGTCTATCAAACCGCCCTGGGCCAGCAGCCGATCCGCCAGCCCGTCTTCGGCCAGCAGCCGATCCGCCAGCCCGTCCTCGGCCAGCACCCGCTCGATCAGTCCGTCGTCGGCGGTCAGCTGATCCACCAGTCCGCCGGGCTTCAAGGCGCGCTCGAGCCCGCCGCCCTCGGCGGTCAGCCGGTCGAGCAGGCCGCCGTCCGAAGTGAGCATGTCGACGACCCCGCCCGGGCGCAACAGCCGGTCGATCGGCCCGTCCGGGGCGATGGCGCGTCCGAGTGGCGCGTCGTCGTCCAGCAGCCGGGCCAGCCGGTTCGCCCGGCCAAGCGCATCCTCGATGCCCAGCATGTGCGCGACCGGGTTGGATCCGGGAACCATGCCGGCTTCACCCAGGCTGCGGTGGGCGATGCCGAGCGCGGACGTCGCAATGCCCACGCCCGCGTCGGCGGCGGCGAGTCCGACCCGCGCTGGCGCGGTGGCGAGGCTCATCAGACTCTTGCCGAGATTCATCCCACAAGTGTATTCAGCCCCACTGGAATCCCGTGGTCGATGGCGCCGATAAGGCTCGCAACGAACTCTCAGCGCCACCACAGCCACCATGCAGCCAATCCTCAGCTGAGTAGGGGGGAATTGACGTCATGTCGGCAGCAATGCAAGAAGCAGCACCAGAGGCACGTGTTCTCGTCGTCGACGACGAAGACAACATCGTCGAGCTGTTATCGGTCAGTCTGAAATTTCAGGGCTTCGAGGTCTACACGGCGACCAACGGCGCCGCGGCGCTCGATCTGGCGCGCGACGTCAAGCCCGACGCGGTGATCCTCGACGTGATGATGCCTGGCATGGACGGTTTCGGTGTACTGCGCCGGCTGCGCGCCGACGGGATCGACGCGCCGGCGTTGTTTCTCACCGCCCGCGACTCGCTGCAGGACAAGATCGCCGGCCTGACCCTCGGTGGCGACGACTACGTCACCAAGCCGTTCAGCCTCGAGGAAGTCGTCGCGCGGTTACGAGTCATCTTGCGGCGCACCGGGAAAGGTGTCACCGAGAACCATTCTGCCCGTCTGACGTTCGCTGACATCGAACTCGACGAGGAGACCCACGAGGTGTGGAAGGCCGGCGAGGCGGTCTCGTTGTCGCCGACAGAGTTCACCCTGCTGCGCTACTTCGTCATCAATGCCGGCACCGTGCTGAGCAAGCCGAAAATCCTGGACCATGTGTGGCGTTACGACTTCGGGGGTGACGTCAACGTCGTCGAGTCCTACGTGTCCTATCTGCGCCGCAAGATCGATACCGGGGAAAAGCGACTGCTGCACACTCTGCGTGGCGTCGGCTACGTGCTGCGAGAACCCCGGTAACGGGTCGACTGTCGCCGGCACATCCGTACGCGTCGGGCGAATAATGAGCAGATGCTGAATCGATTGCGGGCCGCTGTGCCGCTGAGGGTGAGTTTGGTGGCGGCCACGCTTCTGCTGGCCGCCTGCGGACTCACGGTGTCCGGCATCGCAGTTACGTCGATCCTGCGCAACAGCCAGATACACCGCGTCGACCGCAATCTTTCCGACGCAACCCGAGGCTGGGCGCTGGCCTACCGAGACATTTCGCCCGGCCCGCAAGGCCCTACCGCCGACCGCCCGCCGTCCAACTACTACGTGCGCAGCATGTCCCCGGACGGTCACCTCTGGTCGGTCGTCAACGACAGCCGGGCCAAGCCGGCGTTGCCGGCGAACAACGACGTCGGGCCGGCTCCCGTCACGGTCGGTTCGGTAGACCACTCCGACACCGAATGGCGAGCCATGACGGTGCGAAGTACGCACGGCAGAGTGATCACGGTCGCCTACGACCTCTCGGATTTTCGGCACACCGACCGGTCGCTGGGCTGGCTGCAGCTCGGTATCGGCGCAGCGGTGCTGCTCGTGTTGGGACTGGCCATTCACGCGGTGGTGTCCCAGAGCCTGCAGCCCTTGATGGAGGTTGAACAGACTGCCGCTGCGATTGCGGCGGGTCAGCTGGATCGCCGTGTGCCCGAACGTGATCCACGAACAGAGGTCGGCCGGTTGTCCTTGGCATTAAACGGGATGCTTGCTCAGATCCAGGCGGCGGTGGCGTCGTCGCAGACGTCGGCGGGGCTGGCGCGCAGTTCCGAGGAGCGGATGCGCAGATTCATCACCGATGCCAGCCATGAGTTGAGGACCCCGTTGACGACCATTCGGGGCTTCGCCGAGTTGTATCGACAGGGCGCGGTGAGCGACATCGAGCAGACCATGTCGCGGATCGAGAGTGAATCACGCCGGATGGGTCTGCTGGTCGAAGATCTGCTGCTGTTGGCGCGGCTGGACGCCCAGCGCCCGCTGGAAAGCCAGCGGGTGGACCTGCTGGCGCTGGCGGCCGACGCCGTGCATGACACCCGCGCCATCGCGCCGCAGCGCCAAATCACCGTGGATGTGGTTCAGGGACCGGGGATTCCGCAAGTTCTCGGCGACGAAGCCCGCCTGCGTCAAGTACTCAGCAATCTGATGGTCAATGCGGTCCAGCACACGCCGGACACCGCTGACATCACGGTGCGGGTGGGCACGAAAGACGGCGACGCGGTTCTCCAAGTCATCGACGACGGGCCCGGCATGGCGGAGCAGGACGCCCAGCGCGTCTTCGAGCGGTTCTATCGTGCGGACTCGTCGCGGGCCCGCAGCAGTGGTGGTTCAGGTCTGGGCCTGTCCATCGTCGACTCGCTCGTCCGCGCGCACGGCGGGACCGTTGCGGTGATGACGGCGCCCGGGCAGGGGTGTCGCTTCTACGTCAGCCTCCCGCGCATCGCTGACGTGGCGGCCCCGGTGGATTCAGTCGGTTAACTCGGCAAGTGCCGCTTTGATTTTTGCCTGTGCTTCGTCGAGGGATTCCGCAGACGGGTTGCGGTCGACGTTGGCGAAGCCGAAGTCGCTGAGGCTGCGCGTCGGAAAGACGTGGACGTGCAGGTGCGGGACCTCGAGTCCGGCGATGATCACCCCGGCGCGGTCGGCGTCGAACGCCCGGCAGACGGCCTTGCCGACGAGTTGCGCCACCGACATAATCCGGCTGAACGCCGCCGGCGAGATGTTCTGCCATTGGTCGAGTTCGGCACGCGGCACCACCAGCGTGTGTCCCTGCGTCATCGGCTCGATGGTCAGGAAGGCGACGACCTCATCGTCGGAGTAGACGAACCGGCCGGGCAGTTCGCCGTTGATGATCTTGCTGAAGATGGTTGTCACGGCTCCAGCATATGGCCAGCCCGTTGGCGCTCAGTCGGCTCGGCCGTCGAACATCGCCGACAGCTCGGTGACGGTCCAGGGCGGCGAGTCGTGATGATCCCGGTAGCCGATCAGCTCTGGCGTCGCTTTCGGGAACTTGCCGACGAAACCGCCTGCGGCGGCGACTATCTGCCCGGTCAGGTGGCGGGCCAGGTCGCTGGCGAGAAAGACGTAGGTGGGCGCGGCGTAGTCCGGCGGCGCGACATCGAGCGAACCCTGCATCGAGACGTCGTCGAGCAGCCCGCGCCGGTTGAGGTCGGCGATGTGCGCGACGTAGTCCGGCCCGGTGGACAGCCGGGTCCTGGCGCCGGGGCACACCACGTTGGCCCGTACCCGGTGCTCCTTCAGTTCAGCGGCGATCGCCAGTGTCAGACTGTTGACCGCACCCTTGCCGGTCGGATACCCGGTGCCGCCGTAGTCGCCGAGGAACGCGAACGAACTGCTGTTGACGATGCTGCCGCCGCCCTGCGCGATCATCTTCGGAGCGGCGGCGCGGCAGGTGGCGAACACCGTACCCAGATGGGCGTCGATCAGTTCGGCGAACTGAACCGCGGTGATGTCGAGGATTGATGAGCCCGGCGGCTCCGCGATGCCGGCGCAGTTGACCAGAATGTGGATGCCGCCGAACTCGTCAATGCAGTTCTCCACCAACGACTCTGCGGTCTGCTGGTTCGACGGGGAGCCCGGATGGGCGATCGCCCGTCCGCCTCCGGCAGCGATCGCCTCCGCGGTCGAGTTGGCGGCGTCGGCGTCTCGGCCGTTGACCACCACACCGGCGCCGTGCTGCGCGAGCAAGGCCGCAACGGCCGCGCCGATACCCCGTGACCCGCCCACCACGACCGCGCCGCGGCCGGCGAGCAGCGAGGTCACTCGTCGTTGCCGAAGGTCATCATGTCGAGGTTCCAGTAGCCGCGCATGTTGGCGATCAAGCCGGCGTCGTTGACGCGGTAGGTGAACACGCCTCGCACGCTGCTGGTGATTCCGTTGTCAAACTTGCTGTCCAGCACCAAGATATGCGCAACCTCGTTGGGATCGCTGGACGGAAACGTTTCCTCGCAGGTGATCCGCAACTGGTTGGCAGCGACGTTGGTGTCGTAGAACTGGGCAACGGCGTCCTTGCCCCGCACGCCGGTGCCGTCGGGGTTGGTGACCGATGCGCCGATCGGATCTTCGACCACGACGTCGTCGGCCATCAGGGCCAGCCAGCCTTCCCGGTCGTGGGCCTGGACGCAGCGCCACGATGACTGCGAGGCGGCCAGCGCGGGGGACTTTTCGGCGGTCTCCTGCGACATGACGATTACCGGTCGGCGTCGGTGAAGCGGATGACGCCGCGAATGTTCTTGCCGTCCAACATGTCCTTGTAACCGTCGTTGATCTGCTCCAGCTTGTACTGGCGGGTGATCATGTCGTCGAGATTGAGCTTTCCGGCTTTGTACATCGACAGCAGCTGGGGGATGTCGAACTGAGGGTTACCGCCGCCGAAGATGGTGCCCTGCAGGTTCTTCTGCATCAGGGTCAGCATCGCCAGGTTGAGGTTGACGTTGTTGTCCACCAGGCTGCCGATGGCGGTCAGCACGCAGGTGCCGCCCTTCTGGGTCAAGATCAAATAGTTGTCGACATCGGCGCCGTGCAGCTCACCGACAGTGACGATCACCTTGTGCGCCATCAGGCCGTAGGTAACTTCCATCATCCCGCCCATGGCGGCGAAGATGTCGGGGTAGACGTGCGTCGCGCCGAACTTGAGGGCCTGGTCGCGCTTCCACTCGACCGGGTCGATCGCGAAGATGTAGCGCGCACCGGCAATGACGGCACCTTGCAGCGCGGCCATGCCGACTCCGCCGACGCCGACGATCGCCACGTCCTGACCCGGCCGGATGTCGGCGGTGCGAACCGCTGAGCCGTAACCGGTGGTGACGCCGCAGCCGACCAGGGCGGCGACCTCGAACGGGACCGTGGGGTCGATCTTCACCACTGAGCTTTTGTGCACGACCATCCACGGCGAGAAGGTCCCCAGCAGCGTCATCGGGAAGACGTCTTTGCCCTTGGCCTGGATCCGGAAGGTGCCGTCGGATACCGCCGCGCCGTTAAGCAGCCCGGCGCCGAGGTCGCACAGGTTGCGCATGCCGGCCTGACAGGTCGGACAGTGGCCACAGGACGGGATGAAGGAAAGCACCACGTGGTCGCCGACGGCGATGTCTTCGACGCCCGGGCCGATCTCGGTGACGATGCCGGCGCCCTCGTGACCGCCGAGAACCGGGAAGCCACCCATCGGGATGCCGCCGGTGACCAAATGGTGGTCGGAGTGGCACATCCCCGCGGCTTCCATCTGGATTTTGACTTCATCCTTTTGCGGGTCGCCGATCTCAATTTCCTCGATCGACCAGGGCTGATTGAACTCCCAGATCAGCGCGCCTTTGGTCTTCATCGTGAACCTGCTTTCGTCGTTGAACGTCGGTTGAGAACGGCCCAGCTCCACGCAAGCAACCGCTTGGTTGAGTGTAGGTCAGGGGGTGA
>JAVHWH010000219.1:0-32690 GCA_032159915.1 Mycobacterium sp. | reverse complement strand
CAATTGTCCCACCTGGCCTGCTCATCGCCTCGGTTATCCCGCGATAGCCCTAGAGCTTGCCGGCCACGAAGGTGGCGGCTTGGGTTGTCATTCCGGACTGGATGTATTGCGCATGTGCGCTCCAGTTCGCGCCTTCAGAGCAGACTGGGTCGTCGGGGGTGCAGAGGTCGATTGTCTTGGGGCGGTAAAGCGGGCTGATGGTAGGGAGCCGGCTGCCCGCTTGCCTGCTCGCGAGTGCACTTCTCGGATTGCCGAAGACGGCGACCGCGGCAACATGGTCAGCCACCTCTGGTCGCAGCTCCTCGGTGATCCTGTCGATCACGTACGCCCCCTGCGAATATCCACTGAGCACGATTCTGGTGTTGGGGCACTGCGTAACTGTCGCTTGGACATGAGCACGCGCATCGTCTGCTCCGAGTACCGGACTCCTGGTGAGATCGTTCGAGGCGGGATAGTTCACCGCGTAGACCCCGATGTTCCGGCGAGGAAGTTTCGACTTGAGTGAGTCGATGAATGCCTGGCCGATGATGCCGACGCCGGCAGGTTGATCGGTGCCGCGAGCGGACACCACCTCGACGTCGGGGCACCGGCGGGCAGTCCGGTGATGTGACTGGAACAGCACCCACGTCATCGCCACCGCCACCGCCACCTCGAGGATCAGGGCGATCTTGCGTGCACTCATTGCTAAGTGCTCACGTAATGCTCAGCACAGTAGCCCTAGAGCTTGCCGGCGACGAACGTCGCGGCCTGGTTGGTCGAATCGGGAATATAGCCCAGATGCGCGACGATGCTGCCGCCCTCGGCGCAGATGTTGTCGTTGGGCAGGCAGATGTCGATGGTCTTGGCGCTGTAGTTCGGGTCGGTTGCCGGAATCTGGCTGTCCGACAAGCTTTTCGAGTAGTTGCTTTGCGGGTTGCCGAACAATGCCACGGCGGCAACGCGATTGGCGATCTGCGGGGAGAGCCGGTGGGTGGTGAGGTCCATCACGGCGGCGCCCTGCGAGTACCCGCCCAGCACGATCTTGGTGTTCGGGCAGTTCGCTGCGGTGCCCTGAACGTGAGCCACCGCGTCGTCGGCCCCGGCGTGGGCGCTGTTCACGTAGTCGGTGGTCGACGGGTAATTGACCGGGTAGAGGGTGATCGTCTTGCCGGGAAGCTGCGACGTCAGTGAGTCGTAGAAGGCCTGACCGGGTCCACCGGGGCCGACCGGCTCACCGGTGCCGCGGGCGAACACCACTTCGGCGTTGGGGCAGTCATCGGCTGCGGCTCTCGGAGCCATTGGGCCCGCGGCGAAAGCGGTGAGGAAGGCCAGAAACATCAGTGGGGCACCGGCAACGATGCGAGCGACGTCGCGACTAGTCATGACAGGGAATGTTGCCATCCCTCGGTGAGCGGTGTGCTGCTACGGGTCCTCCAGCAACCGCAACGGGTGCAGACCGTCGACCGCGCCGACGAACGGCGGATGGATGCTGTAGCCCAGCATCCGGCGGATATCGCCGGACACCGAGCGCGCGATGTCGCGCGACACCGACAGCGTGAATGCCTCCATCGGCCTCAGCCACGGCTGGCAATATTGCGCGGTGACGGCGAGCCGGTCGGCGGTGGAGGTGTTGGCCCCGCCACCGTGCCAGAGCGTGCCGACGAAGAAGACACACGAGCCGGCCGGCATCACCACGGGCATGGCCTCGTCGTCCGGGCCCGGCCGGCGTTTGCCCCAGCGGTGGCTTCCGGGGTACAGCACGGTCGCGCCGTTGTCGGCGGTGAAGTCGTCGATCGCCCAGATCGTCGCCGCAGCCAACGGTTCCCGTGGGCGCGGGATCGGGTAGAAGCCGTCGTCATGGTGCGCCAGCTGCGCTTCCTCGCCCGGCTGGATGTTGATCGCCTGCAACGCCGACAACAGGTAGTTGGGCATCAGCAGCCGATCGAGCGCGGCCAGCACCCGCGGATGGTCGACCACCGAGTCGCAGACCCGCGTCCGGCTCAGCACGCTGTAGATCCGCTGGGTCCGCCGGCCCTCGAAGGTGTTGCGTCCGGTGTGCCCCAGCCAGGGCGTCACCTCGTCGCGGATGCGGATGCACTGCGCGGGGGTGAGCAGACCTTCCCAGATGACGTAGCCGTCACGGTCCAGCGCCGCCGCGTCGGCCGCGACGAGTGCCGGGTCGACCGTGGTGCCGCCGCTGGGTGTCCATTTGTAACGCAGCGCCAGATCGCCGCGCAGGTCTTCCAGCGTTGTGGCGGATTCGTCGGGTGAGTTCATCTGCACCAGTCCTCGGCTATGACGACACAGTAAGCCGAGCCTGGACCGACGTCACGCATTCGGCGCCACCAGCGCCAGACCGCGATGCCGGCAGCTATAAAGGGAGGCGTGGATGCCAGCTTTCAGGACGTGATCAAGTCCAAGTACCTGCTCCTGACCACCTTCACCAAGGACGGCCGCCCGAAGCCAACAGCCATCTGGGGTGTGCCCGAGGACGGCAAGCTCTTGGTGATCACCGACGACGGGTCGTGGAAAACCAAGCGGATCAAAAACACCCCCCGGGTCACGATCGCCAAGAGCGGGTCGCTGGGCAAACCGAAGAGCGACGACGTCGAGGCCGTCGCCCGGGTGCTGCCGAAATCAGAGACCCGGCGGGTCTACAACGCGGTGCTGAAGCGGTACTGGTACCACGCCCCGTGGTTCTACGCGCACTCGATCGTGCGGGGCGGAATCGACAAGGTTCACGTCGGCCTGGAGATCACGCCCCCGGTTGGTTAGCTCGGCTTGACAGGCATTGGGCGCTGCCTAATCGGAGCGTTATAGTAGCCGCATGCGTCTTTTTCGCCTGAGCCCCGTTATTCGCGCCGGCGTTGCGGTGCTCGCCCTGGGTGCCGCCGCTTCCATCTTTCCGCAGGCAGCGCAGGCGGATCCGGACTTGGATCCCGGCCCCGGCCGCACCTACAACGATTCGACCGAGGACTTCCCCATCCCGCGGCGGATGATCGCGACATCGTGCGACGCCGAGCAGGTTCTCGCTGCCGCCCGGGATTTCACACCGGTGTATTACCAGCGGTACATGAACGACTACAACAATCATCCGAACGTGCAGCAGGCCACCCAAGACAAGGTGCACTGGTTCTTCTCACTGTCGCCGGCGGACCGCCGGCAGTACTCGGCGAACTTCTATCCGCCGTTGGGCTCCGGCGGCGACCCGCTGTGGTTCGCCTGGCCCAACCACATGAAGATCTTCTTCAACAACAAGGGCGTTGTCGCCAAAGAAACCGAGAACTGCATGAACTACCCGCGCGGCGACATGTCGCTGTGGAACTGGTCGTAGCTCTCAGCATCCGGACACTGAGTCTGCATCGGATCCCGCGGACTCCGCCAGCAGACCCACGCAGGTCGCAGTGATCAATCGTTTCAGCGCTGCGGTGAAATCGATCTTCCAGTCCGGCGGGACGTCTGAGCGCTTCGCGTACTCGTCGGCCAGTCGCTTCGGCGGATTCGCCATCTGCCACAGCGGCGCAGCCAGCGAGTAAGACGCGAGCAGGACATCGAAGGCACCCGAGCGTCCCAAATCCGGCAGTGCGTTCTCGATCGCGTCGGTCAGCGAGATCACCGCAGCATTGCTGACCTCTTTGAACTCCAGGACTCGCTCGAGCTCGACTTCGTGCTCGAGGTGCAGATGCAGGTTGGCCAGCAGGTCGCAGAACAGCGGGTCGGCCGCCATCCCCTCGGCCAGTGCTTGGGCGACCCGGGCCGGCGACATGTCCCCGGGCTCTGCCAGGCTCGCACACACCTCGTCCGAGAAACGGGCCCACCCTTCGGCGGCCAGGTTCAGCAATACCTCTTTGTGTGAAGTGAAGTAGCGGCGCACCGCCGAGTAATGCACGCCGGCGCGGCTGGCAACGTCAGTCAGGGTCACCGACGCGACACCGGATTCCACCGCCAGTGAGCGTGCGGCCTCGACAAGCGCTGCGGCCCGCTGACGCTTCTTGTCCTCGGTGCGGGCACGCTGGAACGTGAGCTGCGGCACCGCGCGAGAATAGCGCAGATGGACGCATTGCGGGCGGCTGGAGAACCCGGTACCGTCCGCTTACGCACGTAACATGCGTTAGATCGGAATCGCTGTTCCGACGGGGTGAGGAGTCGACAATCCGGGGTGCGAGAATGGTGTACTCGTCACGATCCGGCGGCGCCGTGTGGCCTACCCAAGCGCCTGAAACGCCCCGCCGATCGAAAGCGAATATCTTCGGGTAGTCAGGACGTCGCCGAGCAGGTAAGCGGCAACGGGTGAAGGGGTTTTCGATTTTAAGGGTGCTGGAGCGGGCGTGGATTCCGCTCGTCATTGCGATAGTGGTCGGGCTCGGTGGTTTCACCGTGTTCCGCATCCACGGCATCTTCGGCTCGGAGAAACGCCCCTCATACTCGGACAGCGCGACTGACGACAGCAAGCCGTTCAATCCCAAGCGGATCACCTACGAGGTCTACGGCCCACCCGGCACCACGGCCGACATCAGCTACTTCGACACCAATGCCGATCCGCAGCACGTGGACGGCGCCAAGCTCCCCTGGACCCTCAACATGACGACGAAGGCGGCGTCAGTCGTGGGAAATATTGTCGCGCAAGGTAACAGCAACACGCTGGGCTGCCGCATCATCATCGACGACGTGGTCAAAGCCGAGCACGTCTCGCACGAGGTGAACGCGTTTACCTACTGCGTTCTCAAGGGCGCATGAGCACCGGCCAGATCAGCGCCGACGGCCCCCAACAACCACGAGGCCCACGGCTGATTCGCCGGTTCGCGGTGCCGATCATCTTCGCCTGGCTGGGCCTCATCGTGCTGATGGCTGTGGCCGTTCCGCCGCTGGAAAAGGTCGCTGAAGAGCGCCAAGTGTCGTTGAGCCCCAAGGACGCACCCTCGGTGCAGGCGATGGAGATCAGCGGTAAGAAGTTCAAGGAGTCCGACTCCGACAACTTCGCGATGCTGGTTCTGGAAAGCGACAGCAAGCTCAACGACGACGCCCACCGTTACTACGACAGCATCGTCAAGCAACTGCGGGCCGATCCGGCTCATGTCCAGCACGTGCAGGACTTCTGGGGAGATCCCATCACCGCGCCGGGCGCCCAAAGTCCGGACGGAAAAGCGACGTACGTTCAACTCAACCTCGCCGGTAACCAGGGCACGACGCTTGCCGAGCAGTCGATCAAAGCCGTCCGCGACATCGTGGACCGCACCCCCCCGCCCAAAGGCGTCACAACGTACGTGACCGGCCCGTCGGCGCTGGTGTCGGACATGCACCACAGCGGCGACAGCACGCTGGTCAAAATCACCATGGTGACCATGCTGGTGATCTTCACCATGCTGCTGCTGGTGTACCGCTCGGTGTGGACGGTGGTGCTGCTGCTGATCACGGTCTTCATCGAGTTGACCGCTGCCAGAGGCATAGTCGCGTTTCTCGGCTACCACCAACTGATCGGGCTTTCCACGTTCGCCGTCAACTTGTTGGTATCGCTGGGAATTGCGGCGGGTACCGACTATGCGATCTTTTTCTTCGGCCGCTACCAAGAAGCGCGCCAGCATGGCGAGACCCGTGAACAGGCCTTTTTTACGACGTATCACGGTGTCGCCCATGTGGTGCTGGCTTCCGGGCTGACGATCGCGGGTGCCACCTTCTGCCTGAGCTTCTGCCGGATGCCGTACTTCCAGACCATCGGTGTGCCGTGTGCGGTGGGCATGATCGTCGCGGTCGCCGTCGCGCTGACCTTGGTGCCGGCCGTCATCGTGGTCGGCGGGCGTTTCGGGCTGTTCGATCCGAAACGGCGGATCTCGACGCGTGGCTGGCGGAAGGTGGGTACCGCGATCGTCCGCTGGCCCCTACCAATCCTGGCTGCGGCGATTGGGGTCGCGCTGATCGGTCTGCTGGCCCTGCCGGGTTATCAGACCAGCTACAACGACCGGCTCTACATCCCGCACAACATCGCCGCCAACAAGGGTTACGACGCCGCCGAGCGCCACTTCTCCCAGGCCCGGTTGATGCCGGAGGTCATGATGGTCGAGGCCGATCACGATCTGCGTGATCCGGCCGACTTCCTCGTGCTCGACAAGCTGGCCAAGGGCATCTTCCGCGTCCCCGGAGTCTCACGCGTGCAATCGATTACGCGCCCGGAGGGCACCGCGATGGAGCACACGTCGATTCCGTTTCAGATGAGCATGCAGAACGCCGGGCAAGTGCAGACGATGAAGTTCCAGAAGGCCCGGATGGAAGACATGCTCAAGCAGGCCGATGAACTCGAAGACACCATGAACCGGATGAGGCACATGTACGGCCTCATGCAGCAGCTCACCGCCACCACGCACAGGATGATCGGTGAGACCATGGAAATGCAGGCGGTCACCGAGGAATTGCGCGACGACATCGCCAACTTCGAAGACTTCTACCGGCCGATCCGTAGCTACTTCTATTGGGAGAAGCACTGCTACGACATCCCGGTCTGCTACTCGCTGCGATCAGTCTTCGACGCCGTCGACGGCGTCGACGAGATCGACGAAAAGTTCCAGGTGCTCACCAAGGACTTCAGTCAGCTGGATGCACTGATGCCGCAATTGATCGTCGACTTCCCGCCGATGATCGACAGCATGGAGAACATGCGGACCATGATGCTGACGATGCACAGCACCATGTCCGGGATCTTCAATCAGATGGACGACATGAGTTCCAACGCGAACGCGATGGGCCATGCGTTCGATCAGGCGAAGAACGACGACTCGTTCTACCTGCCGCCAGAAGTGTTCCAGAACAAGGACTTCAAGCGGGCGCTGAACAACTTCTTCTCGCCGGACGGCAAAGCGATGCGGCTGATCATCTCGCACCGCGGAGACCCCGCGTCTCCGGAAGGCATCGCGCGGATCGCCTCGATCAGAGAGGCCGCCGAGGAGGCGCTCAAGGGCACTCCGTTGGAAGACGCCAAGATTTACCTCGCCGGCACCGCGGCCACCTTCAAGGACTGGAAAGACGGCTCGAAGTACGACCTGATGATCGCTGGAATCGGTTCGCTCTGCCTGATTTTCATCATCATGTTGATCATCACGCGAAGCCTGATCGCGTCGATGGTGATCGTCGGGACAGTGGCGCTATCGCTGGGTGCGTCGTTCGGCTTGTCAGTGCTGGTGTGGCAGTACCTCCTCGGCGTCAAACTGCACTGGATGGTGTTGGCGATGTCGGTGATCGTGTTGCTTGCCGTCGGCTCCGACTACAACCTGCTGCTGATCTCGCGCCTGAAGGAGGAGATTCCGGCGGGGCTGAAGACCGGCATCATCCGGGCCATGGGCAGCACCGGCAAGGTGGTGACCAATGCCGGTCTGGTGTTCGCGTTCACCATGGCGTCCATGGTCGTCAGCGACCTGCGCATAATCGGTCAGGTCGGTACCACCATCGGCTTGGGCCTGCTGTTCGACACGTTGGTGGTGCGCTCGTTCATGACCCCGTCCATTGCCGCGCTACTCGGACGCTGGTTCTGGTGGCCGATCAAGGTCCGGCCGCGACCGGCCAGCACCATGTTGCGGTCGAGCGGACCGCGCCCGGCGGTGCGGTCGCTGCTCGGCGAGAGTTTGGGCGGAGGGGACGAAGCGCACACGGCGCCGTTGCCCAAGCCGGCATCGACGTAGTACCGGGAGCCGGGCAGCAGATTCTCCTGCCGATTTGATGCCTGAGAACTAAATTCCATGGAATTCACCTAGAGTGCATCTTGTGCAGCTGTCAGCAATATTCGGTGAACTGGTCCGCTTCGAGACCGAGTTGTGGAACGGGGTAGACGCCCGGCTGCGTTCGGAGTTCGACCTTCCGCTGACCAGGTTCGAACCCATGCAGGTGATCGCCCGGGTCTCGTCATGCCGGGTGTATGACATCGCCGAGGAATTGTCGATCACCGTCGGCGGCACCAGCAAGCTCGTCGACCGCATCGAAGCGGCCGGTCACTGCCGTCGTGTGGCAAATCCAGATGACCGCCGCTCGTCTCTGATCGAGCTGACCAACGCCGGCCGGCGCCTGCTCGCCAAGGCCACCGCCGTGTTCGAAGAGGAGTTGCAAGACCGGATCGGATCAGCCGTGTCGGCTCAGTGGCTGACACAGTTCCAGGCGACTCTTCACCAATTACGGAACAGTAACGCCCGGTGTGACGAAACACGCTCCGCCGCAGCAGGATAACCCGCGTTTACTGGAGAGGACTGATCGTGATCGCCAGTTGGTATGACCGGCAAGGCCCGGCGGCCGAAGTGTTACAGATCGGCGAACTGCCCACTCCTGAGCCAGCGGCCAGCGAGGTGCGGGTGCGACTGGTCGCCGGCAGGCGATAACCGCAACAGGATTTCGTGGAAGTAGATTCCATGGAATACAGTTAGCGCGCGAACAAGTCCACGTCGACTAAGGAGTGCGCCATGAGTGCAGAAGACGACATCCGCGGGGTGCTGGCCACCTACGAACGCGCGCTCAACACCGATGACCCGGAACTGGCCGCGTCGTGCTACACCGCCGATGGCGTGTTCATGCCCACGGGACTTCCCACCGCCGCCGGTCCGCAACTCGTGCAGGCCTACGCGCACACCTTCGCCGTGATACACCTCGACGTCAGCTTCGCCATCGACGAAATCGGTGTTGCCAGCGACACCGTTGCCTATGCGCTCACCCGTAGCAACGGCACTCAAACGACACGCGACACCGGGCAGCAAAGTTCAGAGTCGAACCGGGAGATGTTCGTCTTCCACCGCGCCGACGACGACTGGAAGATCGCCCGCTACATCTTCAACAAACCGAACTGACCGACCGGCTATCGTAGGGGTCCGCGAGATCGCATGCGCACAATGCAGTTAAACCTTCTCTACCACTCCGGCTTCAGTCTCGTCTGCGGTGTCGCGATGAATCAGCTCGCGTACCGCGGGACGCGGTCCGTACGGCCGCAGCATGACGCTGGCCGGGCGCGGGCGCACGTGCTGCGGCCACCAGAACCAGCGCCCGAGCAAGGTCGCCAGCGACGGGGTCATGAATGACCGCACGATCAGCGTGTCGAACAACAGACCCAGCGCGATCGTGGTTCCCACCTGGGCCATCACCTTCAGCGGACTGAAGGCGAATGTGGCCATCGTGGCGGCGAACACCAGACCGGCGGAGGTCACCACCGACCCCGAACCGGCCACGGCGCGGATGGTGCCGGTCTTGAGCCCGGCGCGGATCTCCTCTTTGAAGCGCGATATCAGCAACAGGTTGTAGTCCGACCCCACCGCCAACAGCAGGATGACCGCCATCGCCAGCACCATCCAGTGCAGCTTGACGCCGAGGATGTACTGCCAGAGCAACACGGAGAGCCCGAACGAGGCACCCAGCGAGAGCAGCACGGTGCCGACGATCACGAAAGCCGCCACGACGCTTCGGGTGATGATGAGCATGATGACGAAAATCAAAGTGGCAGCGGCAATTCCGGCGATCAACAGGTCGATGTTGGAGCCGTCGTGCATGTCTTTGTACGTCGCCGCGGTACCGCCGAGGTAGACCTTGGCGCCCTCCCACGGAGTGCCCTTGATCGCCTCGTGCACAGCCTGCTTGATCGGGGTGATGTGGCTGACGCCCTCAGGTGTCGCCGGATCGCCTTCGTGCGAGATGATCAGCCGCACGGCATGGCCGTTGGGCGAGATGAACTGCTTGAGGCCGCGCGTGAAATCCGGGCTCTTGAACGCCTCAGGCGGAAGGTAGAACGTGTCGTCGTTCTTCGCTTTGTCGAAGGCGTCACCCTGTGCGGTTGCGTTGTCGGACTGGGCTTTTGCCTGGTCGTTGATCCCTTTGGTGGTCGCGTAGTTCGACATGATCGTGTCGAGGTTTGCTTGCTGGCTGGCGATCTGCGGCGGGATCAGCGCCACCAGCTTCGGCTGGATCTTGTCCAACTTGTCGAGGTTCGCGCTGAGGTTCTCGATGTTCTCGGTCACCTGGTCGATACCGTCGAGCGCGTTGAAGATGGACCGCAGTGTCCAGCAGACCGGAATGTCGAAACAGTGCTTCTCCCAATAGAAGTAGCTACGAATCGGCCGGAAGAAGTCATCGAAGTTGGCGATGTCGTCGCGCAACGCCTCGGTGATCTTCACGGTTTCCTTGGTGAGCTGCGTTGTTTCGTGCGTGGTGTTGCTGAGGTCTTGGGTCACCTGCATCTGCTCATGCAGCGTTGCCATCGTCTTGCGCAGCTCGGCAGCCTGGTTCAGCAGGTTATTTGCCTGCTCTTCTTGGTAGTGCTGGGTCTGGATCCGGCCCGCGGCTTGCGCGCCCATCTGAAAGCCGAGTGTGCTGTGGTCGAGCGGCGTGCCCAGCGGCCTCGTGATCGTCTGCACCCTGCCGATACCGGGGATGTGGAAGACCGCTTTGGCGACCTTGTCCAGGACGATGAAGTCGGCCGGATTACGCAAGTCGTGATCGGTCTCGATCATCAACAGCTCGGGATTCAACCGGGCCTGGTCGAAATGCCGGTCGGCCGCGGCGTAACCGACGTTGGCCGGGGTATCCGGCGGCAAGAAGTGACGGGTGTCGTAGTCCGTCTTATAGCCGGGCAGGGCGAGCAGACCGACTAGCGCGATCGCGATGGTGACCGCGAGAATCGGTGCGGGCCAACGAACAATGGCAGTACCGATGCGACGCCAGCCCCGGGTTTGCAGCTTTCGCTTCGGGTCCATCAGCTTGAAGAACGATGCCACGGTCAGGACGGCCGGTCCCAACGTCAACGCCGCGAAGACCGCGACCAGCATGCCGACCGCACAGGGCACGCCGAGGGACTCGAAATAGGGCAACCGGCAGAAACTCAGGCAGTACATGGCGCCGGCGATCGTCAGGCCTGAGCCCAACACGACGTGCGCCGTGCTGTGGAACATCGTGTAGAACGCTTCTTCGCGCGTCTCGCCCAGACCACGGGCCTCGTGGTAACGGCCGACGACAAAGATCGCGTAGTCCGTCCCGGCGGCGATCGCCAGCAACACCAGCATGTTGTTGGCGAAGGTCGAGAGACCCATGACGTTGTAGTAACCCATCGTTGCGACCACACCGCGGGCCGCGGCCAACTCGATGAACACCATGGCCAGCATGATCAGCACGGTGCTCACCGACCGGTAGACGAACAGGAGCATCACCAGGATCACCAGGATGGTGACCAGGGTGACCTTCGCGACGCCCTTCTCACCCGCGTGCGACTGGTCGGCGATCAGCGGACCCGCCCCGGTGACATAGGCCTTGATCCCCGGCGGTGCGGGCACCGAGTCCACGATCTTGCGGACGGCCTCGCTGGACTCGGAGCCCAAACCACTGCCCATGTTGCCGGCCAGGTACACCTGGACATACGCGGCCTTCTGGTCGTGGCTCTGCGAGCCCGCGGCGGTCAGCGGATCGCTCCAGAAATCCTGGATGTGCTGAACGTGCTTCTTGTCTTGCTCCAGGCGCTTGACGATCTCGTCGTAGTAGTGGTGGGCCTCGGCCCCCAGCGGCTTGTCGCCCTCTAGCAGGACCATCGCCGAGTTGTCGGTATTGAACTCGTCGAACGTCTTTCCGACGCGCATCTGCGACTGGAACGACACCGCGTCATGCGGGCTCTGCGACACCGAGTGGTTCTTGGAGACGACCTCCAGCTGCGGCGCGACGGTGTTGGTGACAAAGACGATGCCCAGCCATACCAGCACGATCGGCAACGCCAACCGGTGGATCCACTTCGGCAGGAACGGCGGGATCAACGGCTGGTCTACGGGCGGCGCAGCCTGCGTGGTCTCGCTCATGCGGACTTGTCCAGGCAGTAGACAAAGGGATTCACATTCTCATTGGGAGGCGAGTGATTGGGAGTCTTGATCACGTCCCCGCTCCCGTCGTGCTTGTTCACGACGAACTGGCAGGCGATCCAACTGCCGTCTCCTTGCGCCACCAGGTTGGCCGGGATGCCGGGTCTGGTTGAACTCAATACTTTGTTCCAAGGCAACGGCACGTTGAGGGCCTGCTGCGGATGAGAATTCTCGTCGAGGTAGTTGATGGTTGCCGTACTGCCCGGCGGACCCCAGACCTCGAGGGTGATCGTCTTGGCATTGAAACTGTCGAGGACTTCACCCGACGTGCCGCCACCGAATGAACCGCGGTGAACGCCGAAGACGTTGTGCAACCGGTGAACGACAAATCCGGAGAGCCCGACGACCACCACGATCGTGAGCACGAGCCAGAAGCGGCCGAGAAGTCCCATCCGCCTGGTGCGTCGCGGGGCGACCTTTTTACCGCCGGTGCCGGCGGAGCCCTGAGTTTTCAGCGGCTCCGTTCTTGGCTCAGTCGTCGTCATGGGTGCTTCATTTCCTAACCATGGGCGAGGGCTGCTCAATTAATTAGCCTGTGTGTAACCTTAGCTACTCTAATCGGAATAGGCGACTAGAAAGAAACCGGGAGCGGTGGTTGTTCAAGACCGTAGCGCGAGTCCCGACCCGGTGGCTCGGCGTGCCGAAGGGGAGCAGTGACGATGAGCGGACGCAAACTCGACAAAGGTAGGATTCGGCCCATGAAGCTCACGGGTTTTGCGGTCGCAGCCGTCGCCGCGGCGATCAGCTTGTCCGCGCCGGCGTACGCCGACCCGGACTCCGATTTCGACAACCTGCTCGGTAGCAAGTTCGGCATCTTTGGTCCGCACGACTTCAACCCGTACATCGCCAAAATCGCCTGCCACCGGCTCGGCGTGGGTGTTGACCCCGACGCCGCCGCGTCCGCGCGTTTCCTGTCGCACAACCTCCCTCGCGGAACCACCCAGGTACAGACGTACCAATTCTTGGGTGCCGCGATCGCCCAGTACTGCCCCGACCTTCAGGGCAAGCTGCAACACATTCCTGGGACCTGAACCGCTTCTAGGTTCTGACGAACCCGCGCGGCAGCGTCAGCGGCAGATCCGCGTAGGTCGCGATACCGGGCGCTGCGGAGACCACAGCGGGGATCGCGTTGATCGCCGGCACCGACGTCATGATGTGCCCGAGGTCCATGAACTCCTCGATCGTGGTGGCCTCGAAATACGGTGGCGGCAGGAAGCCGACCTTGGTGGTCACCGTGGGCTGGCCGTCGACCTGAATGACCCAGCCGTCGCCGTCGATCTTCCAATCCGGTTCGAGCGTCTGACCTTTGCGCCAGCGGACGTTGAGGTCGATGACTGTCTTGCCGTCCAGAATTCCCTGCCAACTGATATAGACGCCCGCCACGCATCCCGCCGGAATCGTCCACGATGCCATCTCGAGATCCGCTGTGGTCTGGGCGAATTCGGCTTCACATCGGACGTCGTCGAGCTCGACGCCCAGCGCATCACCGACCAGCTCGACAGCCTCGCTGAAGATCGCGGTGCCCTTGGCGGCCATCGCCTGCAGCTCCGGATGGTCGATCGGCTGGCCGAACCCGACCGGCTTCTCGGTTTCCGGTGAGTCGTAGAACGTGGTGTCGGCGGCCTCGTTGACGGTCACCTTGTCGACCCGGTTGCACACCATCGCCGAGACGATGGCCAGCAGCTCGGCGAAGCCGGGGCTGACACCGGACCCGAAGATCGTCGAGCCGCCCTTCTCACAGGCCTCGATCAGCCGGTCGCGGCCTTCGCCCAGATTCTTTCCGGTGATGAAGGATGCGGTGGTCACGACGTTCACACCGGCGGACAAGATCCGGACCAGCTCGTCGACGTCGATCCACATCGGGTTGTAGACAACACAATCGGGCTTGAGCGCGAGCAGGGCCTCGACGTCGTTGGTCGCAGCGATGCCCAGCGGCGCAATACCGACCAGCTCGCCGGCGTCCCGGCCGGCCTTCTCCGGCGACCAGGCAAAGCACCCGACCAGCTCCAGCAGCGGGTTGGCCGCAATTGATTTGAGCGAGCTCTTGCCGACGTTTCCGGTGTTCCACTGGACCACTCGATATGTGTTTGGCACTCGCTCAGCATAGGCAAGTCACGCGAAGCCGGGATGGCATTCGGTTCACCGTGATCGACGCGCTGATCGGCTCACTCGTCGACGGCGACGCCGCGGCGCGAACGCCGGCGGCGGTGCGTTCCTTCGCGTTTGCCGGACGGGCGCCGGTTGCGGAGGCCGCCGGACTCGGCGGCATCGTCGGGGGTGTCAGTGCCCTCGGCGTCCTCGAGCGGGGTTGCTTCTTCAGCCGTGGGCTGGGGCTCGACCACTGCCGTCTCGGTGTCGGTGCTGTCCTCGGAGGCTTCGGTGTCGTCCTTCGTTGCTTCGGCGGCCGCGTCAGTCTCCGAGTCGTCCACTTCGGCGTCCGCGGTGTCGGCGTCGGCGGTGTCCTCGGCGTCGTCGGCGTCCACTTCGGCGTCCACGGTGTCGTCGGCCGCCTCGGCGTCCTTCTTGCCGCGACGTCGGCGCTGGCCCTTCTCCCTCTTGGGCTTCAGCGGTTTCGGCGGCGGAGGGGGCAGCTCGGCAACAAAGGACAAGTAGAACCCGGTAATGCCGAGCAGTGCGATCGCGGCCGCGGCGCCGTACACGCCGAACAGCCACTGACCGACGTTGTCCAGGCTCAACCAGATCTCGCTGATCGCCGTGCCGACGATCAGCACACCGGCCACCACGTGGGCCACCACAGACCATGTCCGCAGGTTCAGCGCCAAGGCGGGCGTGCCGAATTCAGGCTTGCGTAACTCCAGCAGCGTGAACACCACAGGCAGAGCGGCCAACGCGATCAGAATGCCCGCGGCGATGCGAACCACCGTGCCCAAACCGTGCGAGGTGTCGCCCATCAACTCCGACCAGCGCGGCAACACGAAGCCGAAATAGAGGGCGCCGGCCGCCAACGAGAGCGCTGCGTGCCAGAAGATAGCGGCCCTGCGTCGCATGCTCCTCCTCGAGCTGGTGATCCGGAAGCGACCAGACCCTATCAATTAGGTCTGGTCGCGTCCCGAACCAAGTGCGGAGGATGCGGGATTTGAACCCGCGAGGGCGTTAACCCAACCCGCGTTCCAGGCGAGCGCCATAGGCCACTAGGCGAATCCTCCGTCGGCCATGGTAGCGGAGCGGCACTCGGCGACGATGCAGGCCGGAACGGCCTGAGGTGGGGGCACCTCCCGCTTGCGGGGGAGAGCCGGGCAGTCAAAGAACGGTCAGGGTCTTCGGGCGATCGAGTCCGGCCCGGGTACTAGACTTTTGATGGACCCCGCGCGGCGTCCATCCTGTGAACTCCCCCAGGGCCGGAAGGCAGCAAGGGTCAATGGGCTCTGGCGGGTGCGCGGGGTCCCCTAAGTCAATCTGGTTGCGCCACTCTTTGGGAAGGCGCGGTGGAAACGTCGGAAGGCGGATGGTGTCGTACGGCTCGTTCAGTTCCCTAGGCCGTACCGATCTCGAGGCAGTGCACGCCCGCCATCAACAGGACTACGCGGAGCTGCAATCCAAGAAGCTGGCGCTCGACCTGACCCGGGGTAAGCCCTGCAGCGAGCAACTCGATCTGTCCAATGCGCTGCTAAGCCTGCCTGGAACCGACTACCGCGACGGCGATGGCACCGACACCCGTAACTACGGCGGGCAACACGGGCTCCCCGAACTCCGAGCCATTTTCGGCGAACTGCTCGGCCTCCCCGTCCAGAACCTGATCGCCGGCAACAACGCCAGCCTCGAGTTGATGCACGACGTGGTGGTGTTCTCGATGCTCTACGGCGGGGTGGATTCGCCGCGTCCCTGGAAAGACGAGGCAGGAGTCAAGTTTCTGTGCCCGGTGCCCGGCTATGACCGGCACTTCGCGATCACCGAAACCATGGGCATCGAGATGATCCCCATTCCGATGCAGGAGGACGGGCCTGACGTCGACCTCATCGAAGAGCTGGTCGCGGTCGACCCGGCCATCAAGGGCTTGTGGGCGGTCCCGGTGTTCGCCAACCCCACCGGATTGAGCTACTCGTGGGAGACTGTCCGTCGGCTGGTCCAGATGCGAACGGCCGCAAGTGATTTCCGGCTTTTCTGGGACAACGCATACGCGGTGCATACGCTGACGCTGAATTTCCCCCGGCCGATCGATGTGCTCGGCCTGGCCACGGCCGCAGGCAACCCCAATAGGCCCTATGTCTTCGCGTCGACATCGAAGATCACCTTCGCCGGTGCCGGCGTCAGCTTCTTCGGTGGGTCGCTGGGCAACATCGCCTGGTACCTGCAATACGCCGGCAAGAAATCGATCGGGCCAGACAAGGTCAACCAGCTTCGGCACCTGCGCTTCTTCGGTGACGGCGACGGCGTGCGGTTGCAGATGCTGCGGCACCAGCAAATACTGGCGCCGAAATTCGCGCTGGCGCTCGAGATTCTCGACCAGCGACTAAGCGAGTCCAAAATCGCCTCCTGGACCGAGCCTGAAGGCGGTTACTTCATCAGCCTCGACGTGCTGCCCGGCACCGCTCGGCGCACGGTCGCGCTGGCCAAGGACGCCGGTATCGCCGTCACCGAGGCGGGGGCGTCGTTCCCGTACCGAAAAGACCCGGACGACAAGAACATCCGGATTGCGCCGACCTTCCCGCCGGAGTCAGATCTACGCGACGCGATCGACGGATTGGCGACCTGCACGCTGCTGGCGGCCACTGAGTCGTTGCTGAAGAGCGACTAGGTTCGCCTTCTCACCGAACCCTTCCGGGTTCGCATCGTCGGACGGGCTGGGTTGGATGGCCCGCCTTCTCACCGAACCCTTCCGGGTTCGCATCGTCGGACGGGCTGGGTAGCCTTGCTGACCGTGGCTCTCTACCGCAAGTACCGCCCCGCGACCTTCGCCGAAGTGGTGGGGCAGGAACACGTCACCGAGCCACTGTCGACCGCGCTGACCGCCGGCCGAATCAACCACGCCTACCTGTTCTCCGGTCCACGTGGTTGCGGCAAAACGTCCTCGGCGCGCATCCTGGCCCGCTCACTGAACTGTGTGCAAGGGCCGACGGCCACGCCCTGCGGAGTGTGCGATTCCTGCGTCGGGCTGGCGCCCAACGGACCGGGCAGCATCGATGTCGTCGAACTCGACGCGGCCAGCCATGGTGGCGTCGACGACACCCGTGAGCTGCGCGACCGCGCTTTCTACGCGCCGGCCCAGTCGCGCTATCGGGTGTTCATCATCGACGAGGCGCACATGGTTACCACGGCCGGGTTCAACGCGCTGCTCAAGATCGTCGAGGAGCCACCCGACCACCTCATCTTCGTGTTCGCCACCACCGAGCCGGAGAAGGTGCTGCCGACCATCCGCTCGCGCACCCACCACTACCCGTTCCGGCTGCTGGCGCCGCGGACCATGCGCGGGCTGGTCGAGCGGATCTGTGCGCAGGAAGACGTGGTCGTCGACGACGCCGTCTATCCGCTGGTGATCCGGGCCGGCGGCGGTTCGCCGCGTGACACGTTGTCGGTGCTCGACCAGTTACTGGCCGGCGCCGAAGGCAACCGGGTCAACTACCAGCGGGCGCTGGGATTGCTGGGCGCGACCGACGTCGCGCTGATCGACGAGGCCGTCGACGCGCTGGGCGCCGGAGACGCTGCGGCAGTGTTCGGCGCGGTCGAATCGGTGATCGACGCCGGGCACGACCCCCGTCGCTTTGCCACCGACCTGTTGGAGCGGTTCCGGGATCTGCTTGTCCTGCAAGCGGTTCCGGACGCGATCTCCCGCGGCGTGGTCGATGCGCCCGAGGACGTGCTGGATCGGATGCGGGAGCAGGCGGCCAGGATGGGACCGGCGACGCTCACCCGCTACGCCGAAGTCGTGCACGCCGGTCTGACGGAAATGCGTGGCGCGACGGCGCCGCGTCTGCTGCTCGAAGTGGTCTGCGCGCGGCTGTTGCTGCCGTCGGCCAGCGACACCGAGTCGGCTCTGCTGCAACGTCTCGAGCGGATCGAGACCAGGCTGGACATGTCCATCCCGCACGATGAACAGCCGGCGCAGCAATCCGCGTTCGCACGACCGTCCGCCGCGCCCGCACAACCGTCACCGCCGCCTCCGGTCGTGACCGCCGAACCGGTGCGCTCGTCCGAGCCCGAGCCCGAGCCTGAGCCCGAGCCGGCCGCGGTCGAGCCCACTCCGGCTGAGTCGGCTCCGGTCGAGGTGACCTCGCCGGCAGTGGGTTCGGGCGAACCGAACGCGGCCGCGGTCCGCACCTTGTGGCCGACGGTGCGAGACAAGGTACGTCAGCGCAGCAGAACCACCGAGGTGATGCTGGCCGGTGCCACCGTGCGTTCGGTCGAGGGCAACACCTTGGTGTTGAGCCACGAATCGGCACCGTTGGCCAAGCGGCTGAGCGAACAGCGCAACGCCGACGTCATCGCCGAAGCACTCAAAGATGCGCTGGGCGTCGATTGGCGGGTGCGCTGCGACGCCGTCGCCTCGGCGACGGCACCCGACGTCCCGGCCGTACCGCCGCGCCCCGTCGAGCGTCCGTCCCGCCGGGTGGTCCCGCCGCCGCCTCCGCCGGCCGAACCGACCGTCGACGAGGAATCGGATCAGCGGGCCGAGGAGGAGAGCATGCTCGCCGAGGCCAACCAGGACGACGCGTCGGCTCCACGCCGCGATCCGGAAGAAGCCGCGCTGGAACTGTTGCAGAGCGAGCTGGGTGCGCGCCGCATCGACAACGCATAGCCCTTACGCTGGTCGGCGATACCAGCCCATGCAGAGAAAGTGACGCCTAATGGGAAACGTCAGTGCAGCCAGCACGATCCTGCTCAACGCTGAGCCCGGTGCCGTGCTGACCGCCGTTAGTGACTACCGCGGCGTCCGGCCCAAGATCCTGTCCTCCCACTACCACGATTACCGGGTGCTCGAAGGCGGGCAGGGGCAGGGAACGGTCGCCACCTGGAAGCTGCAGGCAACCAAGTCACGCGTCCGCGACGTCAAGGCCAGCGTCGATGTCGCCGGCCACGCGGTCATCGAGAAGGACGCCAACTCGACCATGGTCACCAACTGGACAGTCGCTCCTGCGGGACCGGGATCCAGCGTCACGGTCACCACCACGTGGAAGGGAGCGGGGGGCGTGAAGGGGTTCTTCGAGAAGACCTTCGCGCCGCTGGGCCTGAAGAAGATTCAGGCCGAGGTGCTGGCCAACCTGAAGCGGGAAATCGAAGGCTAGACGCGCCAGTGGCCTAGTGAGCGGCGGCTTGACCGCCGAGGAACGCTGCGACGCCCCGGGCCACCGCGTCGGCGTATTTTTGCCGTCCCTCAGGGCTCTCCATCAGCGCCGAGTCGACCGGATTTTTCATGTTGCCGCACTCGACCAGGACTGACGGGTACTGAGCCAGGTTGAGGCCGGCCAGGTCCGAACGCCCGTACAGGCCGTCCTGGCCGATATAGCTGGCCGGTGGAATGCCCGAGGCCTGCATCTGGTCGCGCATCACGCGGGCCAACTGCACTGCCGGCCCGGCCTGAGCCTGGTTGAGCGGTGGCGCCGAATAGTTGACGTGAAATCCCCGCCCGCCGGACGGGCCGCCGTCGGCGTGGATGCTGACCACCGCATTCGGATGCAGCGCGTTGGCCATCGCGGCGCGTTCATCGACGCACGGGCCGACTGTGGAGTCGTCGCCGCGCGACATCGCCGTCCGGGCTCCCAATGCGTTGAGGGCGGCGCGAAGCCGCAGGGTGGTGTCCCAGGTGAAGGTGTGCTCCGGGTAGCCGCTGTTGGTCGTGGTGCCGCTGGCCTGGCAGTCCTTGGTGCCGCCGCGACCGGTGGGCACCTGGCGGCTGATCGATCCGTCGTTGGCGCCGTTGTGACCGGGATCGAGGAACACGATCATGCCGGCGATGCTGCCGGGCGCCGCGATCGCGTTCGGCGGGGCCGGCGCGACGGTGACGACGGCCAACATCCCCACCGCGGCTAACGCGGCAGAGGCCGCGCCACCCAGGTGGCGAGGGACACGCGGGCGATGGGATATGCGCACGCCGCCACGTTAGCCCGGCTCCGTCTACGCTTGGAACTCTGAACCGCCCGCATCCGCAGGCGAAACCAAGTCGATACCAAGACGCAAGGGGACTGTCATGCAACCCGGAGGCCAGCCCGACATGTCGGCGTTGCTCGCCCAGGCCCAGCAGATGCAGCAACAGCTGATGGAGGCTCAACAGCGGCTGATCGCCTCCGAGGTGATCGGGAAGGCCGGCGGCGACCTGGTCGAGGTCACGGTCAAGGGCAGCGGCGAGGTGGTCGCGGTGAAGATCGACCCCAAGGTCGTCGACCCTGACGATGTCGAGACGCTGCAGGACCTGCTCGTCGGCGCGCTCGCTGACGCCGCCAAGCAGGTCGCCACGCTGGCGCAGGAACAGCTCGGTCCGCTGGCCGGTGGCATGGGCGGCGGCGCACTGGGTGTTTGAAGGACCTGTCCAGGATCTAATCGACGAGCTCGGCAAGCTGCCGGGTATCGGGCCAAAGAGCGCCCAACGCATCGCTTTTCACCTGCTGTCGGTTGAGCCGCCGGACATCGACCGGCTCACCGCGGTGTTGGCCAAGGTGCGCAACGGTGTGCGATTTTGCGCTGTGTGCGGCAACGTCTCCGACGACGAGCGCTGCCGCATCTGCGCGGACCCGCGCCGCGACGGTACGCAGGTATGCGTCGTCGAAGAACCCAAAGACGTGCAGGCCGTCGAGCGCACCCGCGAATTCCGCGGGCGCTACCACGTTCTGGGCGGCGCACTGGACCCGCTGTCCGGCGTCGGGCCGGAGCACCTGCGGATTCGCGAACTGCTGACCCGGATCGGCGAGCAGGTCGACGGGGTGGACATCACCGAGGTGATCATCGCGACCGATCCAAACACCGAAGGCGAGGCGACAGCCACGTACTTGGTCAGGATGTTGCGCGACATCCCCGGACTGACCGTGAGCCGGATCGCGTCCGGGTTGCCGATGGGCGGCGACTTGGAGTTCGCCGACGAGCTGACCCTGGGCCGCGCCCTGACCGGCCGCCGCGCGATGGTCTGAAGCCTCGCTCGGTCACATCGGCAACTCTGATACCAAGCTCGACCCAATAGGCGTTGCCGCAAATCGACACCACCGGCGATATCACCGGTCCGCCCAACGTCGCCGTGATAACGCATGTGGTCACGAAACAAAAAACGACTGCCTCCTCAGAGGCGGCCGGTGGCGGAAAGGCTAGGCCCGCAGTCGCTCGCGGCGAAGCAACTCCACCTCGGGCAACTCCAGCGGTGCCAGATCGCCGACCACTGTGCCCAGAAGCAGATCCGCGAACTCGGGATTGCGCGCCAAGCAGGGCCCGTGCATGTACGTCGCAAAGACGCTGCCCTGTACTGCGCCGTCGACCCCATCGCCGGCACGGTTGCCGGCACCCCGCTTCACCGCGCCCAGCGGAGACGCCGCGGCACCGAGAACCGTGCCGCCGCGGTGGTTTTCGAAGCCGGTCAACGGCGCGGTCAACCCGGCCAGCCGCGGCGAGGTGACCAACTCGCCGATCGTTCGTGCCGGCTGTGGTGACGTGGTCAGGTCGAGCAGGCCCACGCCGTCGACCCGCTCACCCGCCGACGTTTCATACCAGTGGCCGAGAACTTGGATGGCCGCGCAGATCGCCAGCACCGGCGCGCCCCGGCCCGCGGCGCGCTGCAGACCCGGGTACCGGATCAGGTGCTTGGTGGCGAGGCGCTGGGCGTAGTCCTCGGCGCCGCCCAGGGTGTACAGGTCGAGACTGTCGGGTACCGCGTCGGCCAGCGTGATCTCGACGATCTCGGCCGCGATGCCACGTAGCCGCAGTCGTTGCCGCAACACGGCCGCGTTGCCGCCGTCGCCGTAGGTGCCCATCACGTCGGGCAGCACCAGGCCGATCCGCACCGCTGACGTCGAAGTGTCGCTAGCCATGGCGGGCCAATCGACGCTGCAACTGCAGGAACGCGGTGTAGTTGGCGACCACCTCGACGGGCCCCGGCGGACACGACGCGATCGCGGCCACGGTGTCGTGGACCAGCGTGTGTTTCACGCCGGCGTATCCCAGTCGGACCGCCAGGTCGGTGCCGCGTTCGCCGGCAGCCACCACAGAAGTCTTCTCGAAGTGCTCGAAGCGCACATCCCACAGCCAGGACAGGTCCTCGCCGTCAGGGATTTGTCCGTTGACCGCTATCACCACCCCGGCGGCGTCCTTGTTCACCATCGACAGTGCTTCCTGCCAGCCGGCCGGGTTCTTGGCCAGCAACATCCGGACCGAGTGTGCGCCGACCTGGATGGTCCGGTAGCGGCCGGCGACCTCGTCGACGCCGGCCACTGCTGCCACCGCGGCGACCGGCTCCGCACCCAGCGCGCAGGCGGCGGCCACCGCCTGCGCGGCGTTGCCCCGGTTGACTGCGCCCGGTAGCGCGAGTTGCATCGGCAACGCCAGTCCGTCGGGGCCGTACAGGGTTTCGTCGTCGAACCACCATTGGGCGCTGGGCCTTTTGAAGTCGGCGCCGGTGGAATACCAGTACCCGTGGTCACGGACGATCACCTCGCCGCTGCGCGGGCAGCTGACCGAGTCGGCCGCCCAGCTGCCGCCCGCGGCGACCCACACCACGTTGGTGTGGTCATAGGCGGCCGAGGTCATCAGCACGTCGTCACAGTTGGCGACGACCACTACTTGCGGGTGCGCGGCCAGCCCGGCCCGTAGCCGGCGCTCGATCACGTTGATCTCGCCGACCCGGTCCAACTGGTCGCGGGACAGGTTCAGCAGGATCACGACCGCCGGCTCGACGGCGTCGGCGACGTGGGGCACGTGCATCTCGTCGACCTCGAGAACCGCCAGTGGCGCCGCCCGATCGGCGGCCAGGGCGGCGACCAGACCGGCGTCCATGTTGGCGCCCTCGGCGTTGGTGGCTACCCCACCCAAGGAGCGCAGGGCGGCCGCGGTCATCCGGGTAGTGGTGGATTTGCCGTTGGTGCCGGTGACGACGACACTGCGGCGGCCCGTGCCGAGCTGGCGCAGGATGGATCGGTCCATGGTCATCGCGACCAGCCCGCCGATCATCGCGCCGGCTCCGCGGCCGGTGACCCGGGACGCCCAGCGCGCGCCGGCTCCGGCGGCTAGCGCGAGTCGTCCGCGGGCAGTGATCACGGGACAGAAGTTTAGGTGGTGACACGGTGTGCAGCGGGTCGCCCTGGTGAAGAAGTCGGCGACACGGTGTGCAGCGAGCCGGTGATGTCGGCTCGGCGTGAAATCCTCGGTTCATGCGGGACAGTGCGGCGGTGATGCCCTGGGGTCGGCCGGTTACCGAGCCAGGCGCGGGATGGGCCGTCATCGACGTCGAGACCTCCGGCTTCAAGCCCGGCAGCGCCCGCGTCATCAGCCTCGCGGTACTGGCGCTCGACGCCGACGGTCACGTCGAGCAATCCGTGGTGAGCCTGCTCAATCCGGGTGTCGATCCAGGCCCTACCCACATCCACGGGCTGACCGCCGAGATGCTCGAGGACCAACCGCAGTTCGGCGAGATCGTCGGCGACGTGGTCGACCTCGTCCGCGGGCGAACGTTGGTCGCCCACAACGTCGCGTTCGACTACGGCTTCCTGACCGCGGAGGCGGAGCTGGCCGCTGTGGAGCTACCGATCGACAGCGTCATGTGCACAGTCGAGCTGGCCCGCCGGCTGGAGCTGGGCACCGACAACCTGCGGTTGGAGACACTGGCCGCGCACTGGGGCGTAACGCAGCGGCGTGCCCACGACGCGTTCGACGACGCGGTGGTGCTCACCGACGTGCTGGCAGCCTCCCTGCGACGGGCCCGCGAGCGCGACGTCTGGCTGCCGGTTCGCCCGGTCACCCGCCGGCGCTGGCCGAGCGGCAGAGTCACCCACGACGAGCTTCGGCCGTTGAAGGTGCTGGCGTCTCGGATGCCCTGCCCGTACCCGAATCCGGGCCCTTACGTTCGAGGCGGGCCGTTGATGCAGGGCATGCGGGTCGCGCTGGCCGCCGAAGTCGAGCGGACCCACGACGAGCTGGTCGAACGGATTCTGCACGCCGGCCTGGCCTACGCCGACGCGGTGGACCAGGAAACGTCGCTGGTGATCTGCAATGAACACCGCCCGGCTCGCGGCAAGGGCTACCTAGCCCACGAGCTGGGTGTGCCACTGGTCTCCGATGCGAAGTTCATCGATTACGTCGGAGCGACGGTCGGCGGCCCCAGCGCTGACGAAGTCGTCGGTGCTGCGCATGCGGGTGAGCAGTTCGCGCTATTCTGATGGCCCGGCTCCTCAGCCCGCCGCCACGCGGCGCGCATCGTCACCGGGCGGTTTTGATTGAGTTAAGGCCATGACCGCGAATGTAACTGGGAGCCGGCGGCGAACTTGGGCTGCTGTGACGGCCGCCGTTGTGGCGGCAGGTGGTTGTTCTCACGACGCCGGCCCGGCCTGGAAATCGGGCGGGGTGCATGTTCCCGAGAACTTCTGCAACCTCCTCAGTGCAGCCGAGATCAGCCAGGTGATGGGCAGCGCCTTTCCCGCGGCGGAGGGCAGCCAGTCACCGAGTGAGGCGCAATGCACGTCGATCCCGACGGCGGGCAACGACGTCAGTTTCAAGCTGTACTGGAACAACGAGTACTGCATCGACGGCAAGCCCGTCGACCAGGAGTGCCTCGACTCGCAATCCAAAGGTTTCGCCGTCAACAAGCAGAGCGCCGGCAAGGTGCAGAGCGTCCCGGGACTGGGCGATCAGGCGTTCTGTTTCGTGGCTCCGCCGGCAACTGTCGACGTGCTCAAAGGCTGGATCTACCTGATCGTGGGCGCCGACAGCTGCGCCCACGCCCAGTCGCTGGCCGGGATATTGCTGGCGAAGGTCGCGGGCTGACGTCTCAGTTCCGGGTCGCCCGGTTGACCGCCGACACCACTGCCCGCAGCGACGCCGTGGTGATCGACGGCGCTATCCCGACGCCCCACACGGTTTTGCGCTCGACAATAGGACGACCCGCTTCGCCCGGCCGCGCCGCGTTCGCGATCGTCCCGGCAATCGACGCCTCGACGTAGGCCGCGGCCTGGGCGTCTTCACCGCCGCTCATCGCGTGCTCGGAGTAGTCCAGCACGGCCACGTCGATGTCGATGGTGGCCAGCGCGTCGACAAACGCGGCCAATGGCCCATTGCCCGAACCAGTGATCTCGGTTTCGACGCCGTCGACCTTCACGGTCGCGACGATCCTGGTGATCCCGTTGTCCTCTTCGGACGCATCGACGCGCTGCCGCATCCGCTCCAGCGGCCGGATTGGGGCGATGTATTCGTCGTTGAACGCATCCCACATCTCCTTGGGAGTGACTTCGCCGCCCGTCCCCTCGGTAATTTTCTGGATTACTCCGGAAAACTCGATCTGCAGTCGCCGCGGCAGTGCCAGCCCGTGGTCGGCCTTCATGATGTAGGCCACCCCGCCCTTACCGGACTGCGAGTTGACCCGGATCACCGCTTCGTAGGTGCGCCCGACATCGCGCGGATCAATCGGCAGATACGGCACTTGCCACAGCATGTCGTCGACGTCGGAGTCGGCCTCGTCGGCGGCAACCTTCATGCTGTCCAGACCCTTGTTGATCGCGTCCTGGTGGCTGCCCGAGAACGCCGTGTACACCAGATCGCCGCCGTAAGGGTGACGTTCGGGCACCGGCAACTGGTTGCAGTATTCGACTGTGCGACGGATCTCGTCGATGTTGGAGAAGTCGATTTGCGGGTCGACCCCCCGGGAGAACAGGTTGAGTCCCAACGTCACCAGGCAGACGTTGCCGGTCCGCTCACCATTACCGAACAGGCATCCCTCGATTCGGTCGGCTCCGGCTTGATACCCCAATTCGGCTGCGGCGACGGCAGTTCCGCGGTCATTGTGGGGGTGCAGACTCAAGATGACCGAATCGCGCCGATTCAGGTTTCGGCTCATCCACTCGATGGAGTCGGCGTAGACGTTCGGGGTGGCCATCTCGACGGTGGCCGGCAGGTTGAAGATAATCGGATTGTCCGGAGTGGGCTTGATGATATCGCCCACCGCGTCGCACACCTGCTTGGCGTAGGCGAGTTCGGTGCCGGTGTAGGACTCCGGCGAATATTCGAAACGCCATTGCGTGTCAGGGTATTTGGCGGCCTCTTCGATGCACTTGCGGGCACCGTCGCTGGCGATGGCCTGCACGGCGGCGCGGTCGGCCCGAAAAACCACTCGGCGCTGCAGAATCGAGGTCGAGTTGTAAAAGTGGACGATCGCGCGGTGTACTCCCTCGCAGGCCAGGAAGGTCCGCTCGATCAACTCGGGCCGGCACTGGGTCAGCACCTGAATCGTGACGTCCTCGGGAATGGCACCCTCGGTGATGATCTCGCGAACGAAGTCGAAGTCGGTCTGGCTTGCCGACGGGAACCCGACCTCGATCTCCTTGTAGCCCATCCGGACCAGCAGGTCGAACATGCGGCGCTTACGGGCTGGGCTCATCGGGTCGATCAGCGCCTGATTGCCGTCCCGCAGGTCCACCGCACACCAGAGCGGCGCTGTGTCTATGACACGGTCGGGCCATGTGCGGTCGGCCAGCGCGATGGGCTCCACCTCGTCGGCGAACGGCCGGTACCGGCTGACCGGCATCGACGATCCGCGCTGGGTGTTCCAGCCCGGCTGGTCCGCGTTCGGCGGGCCCGCGGGTTGGGTGATGGTTCGACTCGAATTGAATGCGTCGGGGGATTCGGCCGACGGCTTGGAGAAGCTGGTCACGGTGATTGCTCCGGGGAATGGGGGAGGCGGGTTGCCTCGAGATTCTTAGACCGGCGCATCGCGAACCCCCGCGACAGGAAGCCGGTCTGGATCAGGCCCCGTCGCGGCGTCCGAGGAGGAGCACCCGCTGCACGCCTCGTACCTTACCGCGCCTGCCCCGCTGCCCAAAACCCGTGACTGTTACTTCGTTGCCGGGACGATCCGGACTGGGATGTCGGTGTTCTCGTCGGTGTAGTAGCTCGCACAGACCCGGTGGTAGCCGTCGGCAATCTGCATAGCGACGTCGGTGTTGAGGTCGCCGCGCACCGCGAGGATCGGCGAGAGGCGCTTGCCCTTTTTGATCTTCTTCAGGTCCCGTTGCACGTGCGGATTGTTCTCCGGCAACAGTGCCAGCCGAGAAGCACGCAACAGGTCTTTGGCTTTCTTGTGCACCACCGGCGACTGTTTGAGTGCTGCCACGATCTCGCCGATCTGCGGGGCCGGAGCCAGCAGGGCCAGGTAGTCGGCGGCCGCCGGATAGTCGTGCTCGTCGGGCTCGTCGCCCCACAAAACCTCAGCCATTAGGCCCACCTCTCCTCGCACCTTGATATCAGACGCCGGAAAAGGTCCTCCGCCGCCGCCGGCTCTTCGAAGCGGCCAGGGCGACGGTGGTGTCTTTGAGAGTCACCTTGAACTGCATGGTCCGGTACGGCCATCCCGTCGCGGTGTCCCACTGGGAAACCACCACGCCGACGCCGCCCTGGGTATCCAGTTGTGATCCAGGAAGGACGTATCCGCCATACAGTTGCGCGACCCGATTATTGGCCAAGTCTTGCGCGTCCCACGTCGTCCCGATTACGGGTGTCTGAAGGGGCGCATCGTAGAGATCCGCGGTCGGCGACTCGATCGTGCGATATGCCAGCGCGTAGCTGGACGACAGGAAGCCGCCGAGAATCCACCTGCCGCTATCCAGCCGTCGCAACGTCAGTTCGCCCCATGTCTCGGCGGGAGGGGTAATGGGGGCGGGCACGTTGTCCCAGCCCCATTGGTTGTCGGCCCAGCCCCAACCCGAGTATTGAGACATGTCACCGATATCGGTCGGGCGCACGCGCCGCAGAATAATCCCTTTGTCACGCTGGAATCCGGTGGAAACGACGTAGACCCAACCGTCGTCGGGGTTGAAGTCCCACGACCACAACTGCGCATAGCCGTTGTACGACGATGCGGGAAACGTTGCCTTGGCGCCCATCTCCTGCCAGGTCGCACCGTTATCGGTGGAGGCCCAGATTCCGGTCCAGATGACGTTTCCGAAGCCCCGGTTGACGATGGCATGCAGGTACATCGTCTGTCCCACCACCAGCACGTCCGACGGAATCACGGTGCTGATCCCGCCCTGGTTCCACGGGGCATTGTCGTGCACATACGACCACAACTGTTGTGCGTAACCAGAATCCACACCGCCGGCGGATTCGTATTGGATCCGGTTGTTGGTGTCGCCGCTGCCGAGCAGGGCCACCGGCGCGCGCCAGTCGCCCTGTCCGACGGCGGCGCCGGAGAAGGTGTCCCCGAACACCGACACCAGCTTGCCGTTGGGTGCCATCGCGCTGACACCGAGGTCGGTAGCACTGACGCCCCACGAGTCGGTGATGCCGGGGCCTGTCATATCGCCTATATAGCCCTCGAGAGGCATTGTCGGTACTGCCGCCGACCGCCTCGCCGCCGATCGCGTTCCGGTGGATCTCTTTGCGGTGGAGGTCTTTCCGCGCCGCCGGCGCACCTGTGTCATGGGTTGCTCGCAGATTCGTTGTTCGGATCAAATGAGGTCGGCAATGACTGCCCAGGTGGCGATGGCAGACCCGACGGTAGTCCAGTACCCGTACTTTTTGTAGATCTGGTTCGCCCAGCGCCGTTGGTCGTCGATGTCACCGATGTCCGAGGACACCCGAGGGTCGCTGGCGTTGCGGATCGAGCACCACAACGGGGGGCTGGGCAGCTGTGCCAGCGCCAGCGGCAAAGTGGCGTCATCCATCTCCTCGGTTCGGGCGTCGGGGTAGTTGTGCACGATCCCGAAGGAGTCGGTGGTGTTGGCGAAGCCGAAGTAATCGACGGTTTCCACCCCACCGATACCGACGGCGAGTTCCGGGGGCCGGGCCGCCACGGGCCATAGATGCCCGGAGTTCGGCGCCGTCAGGGCACCGAAACTCGCGGCATGGCTGTCGGCAAGAACAGCTGCTCCGGTGAACAGTTGCTGGGCCCACGGCTTGGACCCGAAATCTTTGGTGCAGTTGAACTTTGCATTGGTGACGGCAAACACGTCACCCAGCTGAGTGTCGGCGCCGATACCGCCGGCGGTTCCGGTGGTGATGATCAGACTCGGCCGCGCTTCGGCGACGATCTGCTGCCACAGCGCCACGATCGGCGCCGAAACGGCGTCGGTGGCCAGGTGCAGCTCGGACTTGATCAACAAGACGTTGACGAAGCCGATCTTGGCCTTGGCGACGTAGCCCAGGCAGCCGGCCTGCCGTGCCGGCGAGCGGCTGGTCAGCTGCGGTTCGTACGTGTTCCACAGGTGCGCGTACGGCTTCCACGACAAGCTCGGCATTCCGGGCGTCAGCACGTCGGCCAGCGCTTGCCCCTCCGCCACCGTCCAGGTCACGACGACCACATCCGCGGGGGGAAGCGGTTGGTCGGCCGCCCGGTCGTAGGGGAATCCGATCGGGGCGAGCCCTTGGGGCCACGGAATCGGCGCCAGCGCCTCGTGCGGTGCGCGGTAGATGATGCGTTCGAATGCGTAATCGTTGACCGGGAATGTCCTGCCCGACGACGGGATCGTGGTGGGGCTGTCGGCGGCGCCGATCTTGTTGTCTGCTTGTGCGCTTGTCATCGCGTTGTTCCTTTTCGTGGACGTCTGGATTCGGGCCCAGAGTCCGGTATCCCTGCCCACGGCAGCACGCGTAGCGCGCTACTCGTTGTTCGGCCGAGAATCGTCCGGTACCTGTCAACGCGTGCTACTCGCTGCGATATCGACGGTCCCGGCTGAAGTCGGGTAGTCCGGTACGCGTGCCGCTGGGCAGCCGATGTTTCTACGGTCAACGGACCATCACACAAACAGGAGGTCGCAATGACCGTTATAGACGAGGCCCGCCCAGCGAAAACCGTTGAGCAGGTCCAGGATTGGAGTCATGTGCGTGGCTACGGCTGGCGGCCGCAGCTGCCGGACTCCCGAGACTTTGCGTATGCGCCGAGGCTCACGAGCCTTCCGCCCGAGCATGACTTGCGGCCGCAAATGCCGCCGATCTACGACCAGGGCCAGCTCGGGTCCTGCACCGGCAACGCGATCGCCGGCGCGATGGAGTACGAGCGCGACCGGCAGGGGCTGACCGACTTCGTCCCGTCGCGGCTGTTCGTGTACTACAACGAGCGGGCACTGGAAGGCACGGTATCCAACGACTCTGGCGCCCAAATCCGGGATGGGATCAAGGTGGTCAACACCGAAGGCGTCTGCCCGGAAACGCTGTGGCCTTATGACATCGGGATGTTCGCGGTGAAGCCGCCGAAGCGCTGCTACGTCGCCGCGACGAAGGACACGGCGGTCCAGTACGAGGCGATCCACACATTGGGTGGCCTCAAAGACGCGATCGCCTCGAACCTCCCGGTCGTGTTCGGGTTCACCGTGTACGAGAGTTTCGAATCCCAGGCCGTCGCGCAGACCGGTGTGGTGCCGCTGCCCGATCCGCGCCACGAGAAGCCGGTCGGTGGTCATGCAGTTGTCGCCGTGGGCTACTCGGATCCCAAAAACCACCTCATCGTTCGCAATTCGTGGGGCGCATCATGGGGCGATCACGGCTACTTCTACATGCCCTACCAGTACCTGATCGGGTCGAGGGCCAGTGCTGACAGCACACCGGTCAACCACGCGCACTTGGCCAGTGACTTCTGGGCGATCCAGGCGGTCTCGTCGTAACCGAGCGGTCAACAAGTGAATTGCGGTGATCAGTACCGCTATTTCGAACTGACCGTTCGGAATAGCGGTATTATCGCTGGTCGTGGACACTCTGTCCTGGCCGATCTTGCGCCGGGAAGACGAATTCGACACCATTCGCTCGGCACTGGCCGAGAAGCAGGACTTTGCTGGCATTGTGCTGTTCGGTGATGCCGGGGTAGGCAAGACCACCCTGACGCGCGCGGTCACTCAGTCGCTACCGACTCCGGTGCACTGGGTGGCGGGAACCGAGTCCGCCCGGTCGATTCCGTTAGGTGTCTTCGCGCATCTGGTCGGACCGGCCGCATCCCGCGATCCGATCGCCGGCCTGGCCGCCGCGCGCGAAACGATCCAGAGCGCTGAGTATTCGATCATTGGCGTCGACGACGCGCATCTGCTCGACCATCTTTCGGCGACGCTGGTACATCAACTGGCGCTGGACGGGTCGGTGCGCATAGTGGCGGCGGTGCGCGACGGCGAAGCCGTACCCGATGCGATCACGTCGCTGTGGAAGGACGGCTACCTCAGGCGGCTGCGGCTGACCCCATTCAGCAAGCGGCAATGTCTGCGCCTGGTGGAGGAGGCGCTCGGGGGTCGGCTGGAGGGCATGTCCGGGGACCTGATGTGGACGGCTTCCTGCGGCAATGCGCTCTACATCCGGCATCTCGTCGAGGGCGCGCTGGAAGCCGGCACTCTGCGGCAGGTCCGCGGGGTCTGGCAGCTGCGCGGCCGTACCGCGGTTACGGCCGAACTGGCGACGCTGCTCGACGCGCGGATCGAGCAGCTTCCCGGGGACGAAGCGCATGCCCTGCAGCTGCTGGCCTTCGCCGAACCACTGCCCCTAGACGCTTTGTCCTCGTTGGTCGGCGCTGACACCGTCGAAGGTGTAGAGCGGCGCGGCTTGATTCGCGTCGTCGAGGAGGCTCCCGGACTGGACGTCCGTTTCACGCATCCCCTCTACGGCGAAGTGATCCGCCGTGGCCTGGGCCGCGCCGCCACCCGCCGTCTCAAGGGCGAACTGTTCTCCGCGATGCAGAAGCAGCCGGTTACCTTGCCGGCCCAACGGATTCGGTTGGCGGAGTTGGCACTCGACAGCGACTCGACAGCGGACGCCGAGGTGTTTGCCACTGCCGCGCAGGACGCCATCGCGCTGACCAACATCACCTTGGGTGAACGGCTGGCCCGCACCGCTGTCGATCTGGGCGGCGGACTGGTCGCCGGCGAACTGCTCGCGCGGTCATTGCTGTGGCAAGGTCGAGCGGCCGAGTCAGAAGCCGTCCTAATGACGTTTGATCCGGACGGCATGAATGAGCTGGATCTGGTGCGCTGGGGCATGGCGCGGATCGCCAACTTGCACTGGTCTATGGGCGACGCCGTGCGGGCCGACGAGGTGTTGCACTTGCTGCAACGCCAGGTGAGCCATCCTGCGCTGCGACTGGTCTTGGAGGGGGTGGCGTCGGCGACACGCGCCTTCGAGAACCTGCTCGACGAGGCCGCGGCGGCGGCGCAACAGGTGCTGAACGACGCATCGGCTTCACCGCCGGCAGTCGAATGGGCGGTGTTCGGCGGAACCCTTGCGGCGGCGCTGACCGGCCGGGTCGACGATGCGGCCGCCATCGTTGCGCGGGGTCGCCAGATCGAGCACAAGGTCGACGGCCTGTTGCGCTATCCCACCGCGTATGGCGAGATTCGTGCACTGACATTGATCGGCGACTTCGACCAGGCGCAAGTGCGATCCGGTGACATCGGCCAGATCTCGTCGCCCGGCCAGTATCTGGCGTGGGGGATGGCCAACGTCCTGATTGGCACCGTGGAGGTGGCCCGGGGCCGCTTCGGTGTCGCCGGGCCGCGCATGGAGGAAACCGTCGCGGCATTGGCCGCGGAGTCGGCGGCGTCGTGGAGCTTCCCGGCCGGGATGCTGCTGGCGCAATCGCAGTGTGTGCTCGGCAACGTCGACGCAGGCGCGAAGACGATCAATGAATTGCGCACCGAGGTCGACAAACACGTTGCCATCTTCGAGCCGCAGTTCCGTCTCGTCGAGGCATGGCTGGCCGCCGCCGAAGGCCATCTCAGCGGTGCGATGTCTCGCGCGGTGGAAGCGGCGGAT
>JAVHWH010000211.1:0-3777 GCA_032159915.1 Mycobacterium sp. | reverse complement strand
TGTTGCACGGCCGCATTTCTCACATCCAGACCAGCTGGGTCAAGCTCGGTACCGAGCGCACGCAGGTGATGCTCAACGGCGGTGCCAACGACCTGGGCGGCACGCTGATGGAGGAGACCATCTCGCGAATGGCCGGGTCTGAATACGGATCCGCCAAGACCGTTTCGGAACTCACCGCGATTGCCGAGGGCATCGGTCGTCCGGCGCGCCAGCGCACCACCGACTACACCCCGCTGGCGGCCTAGGTTCAACGCCTGAGCGCGAAAAGTCGCGTCTGTAAGTGGAAACCTGACTCGATGCCGTGTTGGCGGCGCAGACTAGGTCGAATGAGTCGTCGTATTCCGCTCATCGCAGGAATCGTGTTCGCGGTGCTCTTCGTACTCGCCCTGGTGATGGTTCCACCGTTGCCGGGCATCGATCAGCCGGGCAGCGCCGTTGTCTCCCACGTTCGTGACCATGCCGGCCTCTTACGGCTGCAAGCCCTGCTGATAACACTGGGCTTTCTGGCGCTGGTGGTCGTCCTCTCTCATGCTCGCACCCGGCTCGATGGCCCCGCGGGATACGCGTTCACTATCGGCTCGGCCCTGATCATTGCCGAGTTCAGCGTCGAATTGTGGTTCAGCAGCGGCTTGGCGCTGCACGCCAACGCGCTCGATCCCGTCGTCGCACGCACGATCACCGACGTCGCGTTGATGTTCGGCCCGATTCTGACCGTCGCCGACGTGATCGTCGCGGTGCCGATAGCGCTTGCGGCCAAGGCCGGTCGCTTCCCGCGCTGGCTCGGTGTCCTCGCATCGGTCTTCGCCGCTGAGCAATTCGTCGAGACGGTGACGGTCGTCGGCGGCTCTGGCCTGTTCATTTCTCCCGGCGGGACGATGAACATGCTTCTGGGCGGCGCGCTGTTCATCGTCTTCTTCGGGGCGCTCGGCGTCTGTACCGGCGTGACGCCAAATCCGGGGGCCGCCAACGCTTGACCTGCTCGCCGAACGTGAAAGCAGTTTCACGTTCGGCGCCGACCGTGAAAGTAATGTCACGTTCGCTGCAAAACGACTACAGCCGGGCGGCCAGCTCGTTGCCCTGCCTGATCGCCCGCTTGGCGTCCAGCTCCGCCGCCATGGCGGCGCCGCCGATGATATGTGGTTCTACTCCACACCGGCGCAACTCGTCTTCCAGGTCACCCACCGGCTCCTGGCCCGCGCACCACGATGTTGTCCACCTCGAGCAGCTGCGGTCGCTCCCGCTTCGGGCCGAAGCTGATGTGCAAACCACCGTCGCTCACCCGCTCGTAATTGACGCCGCAAAGTTGTTGCACATCTTTGGCTTTCAGCGAGGCGCGGTGCACCCAGCCGCTGGTCTTACCCAACATAGCCGGATCCGGATTGTTCGCACAGTGACACCAGGATTGCTTGGGGGAGGCCACCGGCGCAGCATAGGAACAGCGGGTTGGGGTATGCAACTAGTTGCACTGCATCGACGCGCATAGGGCCTGGTACTTGCGTTGTATATGCAACGTCTAGTATCAGTAACCAAGACATCGCACCGCCGGGACGTGATAACCACATACCGGCTCAGCCCAATCGCTATCTGGAGACCGTGGAGGAGACGTCCGTGACGTACACGATCGCCGAACCCTGCGTCGACCTGAAAGACAAGGCATGTATCGAAGAATGCCCGGTCGATTGCATCTACGAGGGTGCTCGGATGTTGTACATCCATCCCGACGAATGCGTCGACTGTGGCGCCTGTGAGCCGGTCTGCCCGGTCGAGGCGATCTACTACGAAGACGACGTTCCTGAGCAGTGGAGCCAGTACACCCAGGCCAACGCGGACTTCTTCGTCGAGCTCGGATCTCCCGGGGGCGCAGCGAAAGTCGGCCAGACCGACAACGACCCGCAGTTGGTGAAAGACCTCCCGCCTCAAGGCGAGGACGGCTGAGCCGCCTCGCTCACCCTCGCGGGGGACTGTCGGCGTCATTGCCGGAGTTTCCCTGGGACACCCTGGCCGATGCCACCGCCCTGGCCAGGTCGCACCCGGACGGCATCGTCGACCTGTCGGTCGGCACGCCCGTCGACCCGGTCGCACCGCTGATCCGCGACGCGCTCGCCTCGGCCAGCGCAGCGCCCGGATATCCGACCACCGCGGGCACGGTGGAGCTCCGCGAGTCGGCGGTCGCCGCGCTGAATCGCCGGTACGGCGTCACCGGGCTGACCGAGTCGGCGGTGCTGCCCGTCATCGGCAGCAAAGAGCTGATCGCCTGGCTGCCGACGCTGCTGAGCCTGGGCGCCGACGACCTCGTCGTGGTGCCCGAGCTGGCGTACCCGACCTATGACGTCGGTGCGCGGCTGGCCGGAGCCCACGTGCTGGTCGCCGACTCGCTCACCCAGATCGGTCCGCAGACCCCGGCGCTGCTGTTCGTCAACTCGCCGAGCAACCCGACCGGGCAGGTGCTCGGCGTCGACCATCTGCGCAAGCTGGTCGGCTGGGCCCGCGACCGCGGCGTCATTGTGGCGTCCGACGAGTGCTACCTGGGCCTGGGCTGGGACGCGCAGCCGCTGTCGGTGTTGCACCCGTCGGTGTGCGACGGCGACCACACCGGTCTGCTGGCCGTGCATTCGCTGTCCAAGAGTTCGTCGCTGGCCGGCTACCGCGCCGGCTTTGTCGCGGGTGATCCCGCGCTGGTCGGCGAGCTGCTGGCGGTGCGCAAACATGCCGGGATGATGGTGCCGCGGCCGGTGCAGGCGGCCATGGTCGCCGCGCTGGACGACGACGCCCACGAGCGCGAGCAGCGTGATCGCTACCAGCGGCGCCGCGACGTGCTGCTGCCGGCGTTCCGTTCGGCCGGCTTTTCCGTCGACCACTCCGAGGCCGGCCTATATCTCTGGGTCACCCGCGGCGAGGCCTGCCGGGACACCGTCGGATGGCTGGCGCAGCGCGGGATTCTGGCGGCGCCGGGCGAGTTCTACGGCGCACGCGGTGCCAGCCACGTCCGGGTGGCGTTGACCGCCACCGACGAGCGGATTGCCGCCGCCGCCGACCGTCTCGAGCACTAGGAGCGCAATGAGCGACTACGGCGATGAAGCGGTCGACCGGCTGCCGTTCAGCACTGAAGAGAAGTCGCAGCGTTACCGCACGCAGAACTACCGCGGCGCCGTCGGCCTGAACTGGTATCTGAGCGACCCGACTCTGCAGCGGACCATGGCCTACTATCTGCAGCCGGACGAACTGGCCGTCGCCGAACCCCACCTGCGCGACATCGGCGCACTGATGGGCGGCCCGGTGGCCCGGTGGGCCGAGCAGACCGACCGCAACCCCGCTCGCCTGGAGCGCTACGACCGCTGGGGGCACGACGTCAGTGAGGTGGTCCAGCCACCGTCGTTCATCGAGTCCAAACGCGCGGTGCTCAGCGCCCAGAAGACGCTCAAGGACGATGTGCGCCAGGCCGGCTTCACGTCGTCGATGCCGCTGTTCGCCGCCAACTATCTGCTCGATCAGGCCGACATCGGCATGGGGTGCGCGCTGGGAACCGGCGGCGGCATGGTCAAGGCGCTGGTCGCTGCCTACGCCCCGGCCGACGTCCGCGAACACGTCCTGGCCAAGTTCGCAACCGGGGAATGGGAAGGCGAGACCGCGCAGCTGCTGACCGAGCGGGCCGGCGGCTCCGACCTCGGGGCACTGGAGACCACGGCAACCCGCGTCGGCGGCGACAATGACGGCGCCTGGCTGCTGAACGGGTTCAAGTGGTTCGCCTCCAACTGCGACGGCCAGGTGTTCGTCGTG
>JAVHWH010000153.1:0-11442 GCA_032159915.1 Mycobacterium sp. | reverse complement strand
CCCGGTCCACCGGTTCCAGTAGCAGCAGCGCGTCCATCCGCGCCGTGTCCCAGACGTCGGCCAGGCGAGTCAGCGCGGGGCGCGCAGCGTCCAACCAGATGATGTCAGCATTGCAGACGAAGAAGGGGTGCGCGCCCAGCAGGGGCAGCGCATGGGCGACGCCACCGCCGGTCTCCAGCAACACGTCCTCGTGCGACAGGACCACGCCGGGATGGTGTGCAAGATACCGGGCGATCTGGTCGGCAAGCCAATGCGTATTAACCACGCGGTTCAGCACCCCCGCTTCGTCCAGCCGGTCGAACACGCGGTCCAGCATCGAGCGGCCCGCCACCGGGATCAGCGGCTTGGGCGTGCGCTCGGTCAGGGGGCGCATGCGTAGCCCGCGGCCCGCCGCCAGCACCATGGCATGGTCCGGCAGTGTTGCCGCGCTCATAGGGCCGGCACCACGCGGCGCGCGGCGGGCACTTCGCGCTCCAGCCAGTGCGCCAGCTGATGCAGCGCGGGATGGGTCAGCGCCTGGTCCAGCAGGCGCCAGAGCCGCGGGATATGGCGCAGGTAACCGGGCTTGCCGTCGCGCTGGGCCAGGCGCACGAACAGTCCCAGGCATTTCACATGGCGATGCGCGGCCATCACCGCCCACGAGGCATCGAAATCGGCGCCGGATAGATCCGAGAATGCCGCCCGATACCGCGCGCGCATGGCGTCGATCAGGGGCGCGGGCAGGTCGCGGCGGGCATCCTCCAGCAGCGAGACAAGGTCATAGGTGACCGGCCCCACCACCGCGTCCTGGAAATCAAGCAGCCCCAGCGCGGTCAGACCCGGGCGCGGCAGCACAAGCAGATTATCGATGAAGAAATCGCGATGGACCATCGTCTCGGGCACCGTGCGGGCCTTCGGCAACAGTGCGCGCCAGATCGCCTCGAAGTTCCGGCGCGCGTCGTCGTCGACAGGCGTTCCGCGCGCCGCAGGCAGATACCACAACAGGAACCGCTTCACCTCTTCCAGCAGGCGCCCGTCGTCATAGGCGGGAAGGCCCGCCGGAATCGCCGCCGCGCCGCGCCCGTGCACATCGATCAGCCAGTCGATCGCCAGACCGAAAATCCGGTCCGGATCGTCGCCGGCCGCGAGCCGCTGCGCCAATGTCGCGTCGCCCAGATCCTCCAAGACCGCCAGCCCCGTTGCCGGATCGGCGGCCAGAACCTCGGGAGCGGAATAACCCAGGCCGCGCAGATGGGCGTCGATCGCCAGGAACGGGCGGATGTCGATCTTGTCGGGCGGCGCGTCCATCAACACCGCGCACCGCGCGCCGTCGGTGAGGCGCCAGTAGCGGCGGAACGAGGCATCGCCCGCCAAGGCCGTGCGCGCAGCGCTGCTCCAGCCGGCCGTCGTCAGGAATCCCGAGATCGTCCCGTCGCGCTCTGCGCGCTTATCCATGTTGGCACGATAGGTGCATTCCGGGGTCACCGCGGACTGGTCGCGCAGAGCATTCGCGGGACCGCAGCGGCGATATGGCGGATGCTGGCTAGTGGTGAAACGATGTCGGCGTAAGCGCCGCGAAGTACCAGCAAGAGACGGTGCCATCTGTGCGAAAAGCAATTGCTGTGGGAATTGTCTTGCTTACCCTCCCGGCGGCTTCCTCGTGCGGCTATGCAGCGCACACAGCGCTGAAGGACAGCGCGCAGGCAACGCCGGCGGCCGCTGCGGTTCCTGCACCTACGCCGGCGCCCGATGCGGCTCCCACACCGGACCTGCCAACGGTTTCCAAGCTGATGAACGACGCGATCGCGGCAGGTACGGCGCCAGGTGGCGTGGTGCTGATCGGGCACGGTGGCAAGGTGGCCTTCCGTCAGGCTTATGGCTTGCGCAAGCGTGACGACGAACCGGGTCTCGATGGATCGCCTGCACCCGCGGAGCCGATGACCGAAGACACCATTTTCGACATGGCGTCGTTGACAAAACCCTTGGCAACCGCGACCGCGGTCATGCAGCTTTACGAACAGGGCAAGGTCGAGTTCGACGATCCCGTGCAGAAGTATTTGGCTGACTTCAACACGGGCAACGATCCACAACGTGCCAAGGTGACGGTTCGCATGTTGCTGACCCACACCTCAGGCGAACCGGAAGACGTACGCCTCGATGACCCATGGGGACTGCACGGACCGGATAAACAAGGAGGCTTTTTCCGTGCCCTCACCATGCCGCTGGAGTCACCTCCGGGCGAGTTGTTCCACTACGCCGACATCAACTTCATTCTGCTCGGTGCGCTGATCGAGAAAGTCACCGGCCAATCAGAAGACGGTTACGTTGAGCAGAATGTCTTTGCCCCGCTTGGCATGACCGAAACCCGCTACCTCCCTGCGGTCAAAGCATGTGGTCCGCATGTGACGCGAGGAGCCGTCGTTGGCTGGGCGCCGGCGCCAACCGGTGGTATGCCCGGCTCTTGTCCCGCGGGGACGTGGAGCACAAGTCTGTTGTCGCGCATCGCCCCGACGGCACGTGACGACGAAAGCAGAAACGATCCGGGCCAAAATCCAAGTTTCGATTCCCTGCTTCGGGGCGCTGTGTTCGACCCGACGGCGCGCCGCATGGGCGGGGTGGCCGGGCATGCCGGCGTGTTCTCGACCGCGCACGATGTCAGCCTCTTTGCGCAGGCGCTGCTTGATCGGCTCGCGGGCCGCCCGAGCAAGTTTCCGCTGAAGCAAGCGACTTTGGAATTGATGACGACTCCCCAGCAGCCCGGACATACCGCTGAACAAATCGAGGCAGCCAACAACGCTTCTCAAGAAGCCATCGCGGCGACACCCAACAGATACGATCCTCTGCTCGCTCCGCGGTATCCGGCGATCAGGGGGCAAGATCTGCGTGGCTTCGGCTGGGATATCGATACCCCCTATTCCGGCACGCGAGGCATGATCTTTCCGATCGGAAGCTTCGGGCACACAGGCTTTACCGGAACCTCGCTGTGGATTGACCCCCGCTCGGATACCTACGTCATTCTGCTCACCAGCGCGATCGATCCGCGAGAGGATCCACCGATCGCGTATCTGCGAGGTGATGTGGCTACGGCGGCAGCCCGGGCGCTGCTTTGAGCAACGCGTCATCGTTCAGGCTGGGCCGGGTTGCAGCCTCGGTGGGCATCGTCACCGGTGTCCTGATCGTCGCGGCAATGATCTTCTTCTCCGGCATGACCCCGGGCAACCAGTCAGGCGGTCCCAGCGCTCCCGGCGGTCCTGGCGGTCCTGGCGAGACGATGCCGCCCGGTCAGCCGCCACCCAGCGCCTTCGTCGCCGTTTCGGTGGCCACAGTGTGGACCACGCCGCACAGCCCACGTCCGGTCGACCATCACGCCCTGGCAAATCCGGTCGATATTCGCAGCTGGCTGTCGGATATGACGCCCGCCGACCAGGAAACGCTCACCTCGGACAATGTCACCCAGACGCAGACCCTCTTCGGCGACCGTGTCTTCGTCGTGGGGCAGCAGGGCGACTGGGACGAGGTAGTGGTCCCCGGCCAGCCCACACCGAAGAACGCGCTGGGCTATCCCGGCTGGATTCCCAAGGCCCAGTTGGCAATCGACGCACGCTACGGCGCACTGAAGGACCACGCTTCGTTCGCGCTCGCCGATCGCGGCGTCACCACCTGGCTGTACCGCGATTCCCGACTCTCCGATCAGGACCTCGAGATCAGTACCAACACCGCGCTTCCCGTGCTGGACCGCACCGACACGGCGGTTCGGGTGGCCACCCCCGATCGCGGCCCGAGGTGGCTAGATACCCGAACGGTGACGGTGTACGAAAAGCCCACGGAGATAACGCATCCCACTGGGGCCGACCTGGTCCGGTACGCCGCCGCGTTCGTCAACGTCCCCTACCTATGGGGTGGTCGTGCCGGGTTCGGCTTCGACTGCTCCGGTTTCACGTCCACCATCTACCAGGTGCACGGCATCACCCTCCCGCGCGACGCCGACGCGCAAGCCGCCGACAGCCACGGCCGCGCGATAGATACATCCGCGCTGCAGCCCGGCGATTTGCTCTTCTATTCGCACGGCAGCAAGGACCCCAAAAATCCCGATGCGATCTACCACGTGGCCATGTACTCCGGGAACGGCGAGATGATCGAGGCATTCGACTCGACGACCCCGGTGCGCACCACCCCGGTTCGACTGGACGACGACTACTGGGGCGCGCGCCGCTATCTCGACCAACCGCGGTGATCGGCCTAACCGTTGGAACGGCTTTTACATTTGGTGCGGAGACACCAACCCCCGTTGACGCTCACCTAGCGAGAATGGTTGGCGGCCCTAAGATTCGTTGAGCGCCGCAGCGGCACGGATTAGCTTCTTGAAGGCCTTCGCGTCGACCTTCTCGCCGTGGCGTAAGTCGATGGCACGCCGCACCTTCCCGTCCGGGCTGGCGTTAAAGAGCTCCTGCGGATCCTCGAGTGAGGCCCCCTTGGCGAAGGTGAGTTTAATCTTGTCCTTATAGATCTCGCCCGTGCAAAGAATGCCCTGGTGGCTCCACACTGGAACTCCAACCGGGTTTGTTGGCTTTTGCCATTTGAGCTCCTCGACTGCGTCGGGCACGGCTTGCTTGATCAGGTCGCGAACGTAAGCCAACGTCTCACCGCGCCAGTCACCCAGCTCGTTGATGATCCGATCGATGGTCTTTGAGGTGCTGTCATGCATGTGCCGGATTCTTCCAGGTCTTACGACCGGAAGATACGTAGCGGGCCATTCCCGATGCTCGCAGTTCGCCGGGCAGCCTCGAGATCGTCAACACTTGCGACCACCTCACGACCCCGGGACGAGACCGCCTGCACCAGAATAGGTTTCGGGCTTTGATGAGCGCGCCCGAAACGGGCGCGCTTTGCTGGCTCGAAACTTATTCGCCATCTCCCTTGCGATCTACCGGGCAGATCGACACCGACAGGTCAGCGTTGGTCAAGCCAGGATGCCAGCGAACGGCCGGCTTCCAGTACGTGGCTTTCGGCGACCGAACGGGCGCGCTCAGCGTCGTGATCGGCGATCGCCTCAATGAGTTCGTCGTGCTCATCCAGGGAGTGCTTTTCGTGTTCGGGGAAGAGGGTTAGAAAGTTGGTAGGCACCATGCGGGCGGCTTGCGTGAGTTGGGCGAGCAGTCGCCGGGACTGAGCCGCTCGGTGGATCTCCTGGTGGAAGCGCCAGTTGGCTTCGCCGATGCTGTCGTCACCCGACCGCGCGGCGACCTCGGCGGCGAGCTCGCGCAGTGAAGCGAGCTCCTGCGGAGTTACGCGCTGCGCCGCCCAGGCTGCGGCCTGTCCGGTCAGGACACCCAGAATAGTGAAGCTGTCGATCACGTCCTTGGAGCTGATGCCGATGACGGTGACTCCGCTGCGCGGTGCCACATGCACTAGGCCTTCGAAGGACAGTTCCAGGAGGGCCTCACGCACAGGCGTGCGACTTGTCGCGAATTCGGCAGTGATGGCATCCAGGTCAACACGCGTGCCAGCGGGTAATGCTCCGGTCAAGATTCGGTCGCGCAACTCGCGCACGGCGCGCTCTCGCACGGTGCCGGAAATATTGACCTCCCTTGGCATAGACGAACGGTAGCTGGGAAATGCATGTCACATTTGAAATCTGATATAAACGTCTTCTGGCACGGCGAAACGGCACTGGACGATGTCCCTCCAGGAAGACGCTGAACCGTTAAATCCACCCGGGAATAACACCTAAGCCCGAAAGCCCCAGTGTCTGAGATGGAGAACGCGAGTGGTTGATCTAGAACTCGATCAAGGGCTGGCCGTCATCACGATCAATCGCCCGACTGCTCGCAACGCGATTGGGCCTCAAACCATGGACCAGCTTGGCCAGGCCATAGTCGGCGCCAAGGGCGCGCTGTGCCTGGTCATCCGTGGCGATGGAGACAAGGCGTTCGTTTCGGGCGGGGACCTCAAGGAGCTCAGTGCGTTGCGCACCGAAGAGCAGGCCGCTGCTATGGCATGGCGGATGCGGTCGCTGTGTGATGAGCTCGCAAATTTCCCTGCCCCGGTCGTCGCCGCGTTAAACGGCCACGCGTTCGGGGGCGGAGCGGAGGTCGCGGTCGCCGCCGACATACGGGTGGCCGCCCACGACATCAAGATCGGGTTTAATCAGGTGTCACTCGAAATAATGCCGGCTTGGGGTGGCGCGGAGCGGCTCGCGGCCCTCGTCGGCCGCGGCCGCGCGCTGATGCTCGCGGGAACTGGAGCCGTACTCACCGCCGATCAAGCCGAAAAGGTCGGGCTGGTGGATCGCGTGCTGCCGAGGGCGACGTTCGAAACTGAGTGGCGGTCCTTGGCGCGGGCGCTGGCGAATCGGCCTGCCGGCGACATCAAGCGCGTCATGTCGGGCGTGCCGGCCAGCGACGCCGTCGCAGCTTTCGCCTCCCTGTGGGTATCTGATGAGCATTGGGCCGCCGCGGATCGAGTGATGAAACGTAGCCGATAGGACCACTGCACTAGTCGGATTTATCGGCGGTGTCTGACTCGATCAGCAGCATTCCCGCGGCGGTATACGGATCGCATCGACCGTCAGCGACGGCAGCGGCCAAACCGGCGAGTTCCGGGTGGGAGTGCAGGCGAGTTTGCGCTAGAGAGAGGATCTGGGCCCGAGCGCGCGATGCCCTCCGGGCGGGCGTGTCGGCGCGGTGGTGGGCGTCGATCGCGTCCATTAACTCGGTAATGCCCTCGGAGCGAGCTGCAACGAGCGTGAGGACCGGGGCCGATGTCTCGGCCTGCAGATCGCGGGCGGTTTGCCTGGCGCCGTCGCGGTCGGCCTTATTGACGACCACGATGTCAGCCACTTCGAGCAGGCCAGCCTTCGCTGCTTGTACGGCGTCACCCGCACCGGGATTGAGGATGACGATGGTGGGATCAGCGACGGCGGCGATCTCGATCTCCGACTGACCGACGCCGACCGTTTCAAGCACGATGAGGTCGTAGGACAGTGCTGCAAGTAGCTGGATCGCTGCGGGGACCGCGGCGGCGAGACCGCCGAGGTGACCGCGGGTTGCGATCGAGCGGATGAACACATCGGGGTCGTCGATGTGGGCGGCCATCCGGATGCGATCGCCGAGGATCGCGCCCCCGCTGTAGGGCGATGACGGGTCCACGGCGAGAACCGCGACTCGCATCCCTTGTTCGCGGTAGCCGCCAACCAGCACGGCGATCGTCGTCGACTTTCCGGCGCCCGGCGGACCGGTAATGCCGACAACCCGGGCCGAGGCTGTGTCAAGAGCTGCCAGCACCTCGTCGCGACGATCGCCCTCGATCAGGCTCAGTAGGCGACCCGTCGCTCGGGTGGAGCCGCTCAGCGCTGCCTGAATGAGATCGGCGACATTCATATTTCAACCCCTTTTCCGGCCGTATCGCTCAATGACCGAACGGTGGTTGGTACTGCAGCCGACAGCGATCTCAAACTGAGAGATTAGCTCCACCGTGCTCATCGAGACGTGGCGGTGCGCCGTAATCGGGTTCATACCCCTCGATCCGAATCGGGCTTCGGATCAACTGAAATGCGCCCGCGGCAACGATGACTTCCGGGTTGGCGGCGAGCGCTTCGGGCAGCGTGCGGACGGCAGCAACGGGCACGCCTAGCGGACGCAGCCGCGCTTCCCAGTTCGCGGCGGTATCGGTAAGCAGAGCGCTGGCCACTGACGCGAGAACCTCGTCGCGCCGTGCGGCCCGCTCCCGCATCGTCGCCGGCCCCGCGATATTGGCCTCAGCGGCGAATAGCCGCCAGAATTTGTCGTGGGTGATGAACAGCGCCAGGAAGCCGCCCGCAGTCGAAAAGAGCTGAGCTGGAACATAATACGAGTGTGCGCCCATCGGCATCCGTCGCGGCTCGATGCCGTCGTTGAGGTAGGCCGACGCGCGATAGTTCAGCTGGGAAAGCATCACATCGCGCAGTGATACCTCGACCTGCCCCCCGCGGCCGGAGACGATCTGGGCCAGCAGTCCAAGGGCGGCAGTGAGTCCGGCGGAATTGTCGGCCGCGGAATATCCCGGCAAGGTCGGTGGTCCAAGCGGATCGCCGGTCAGCGCGGCGACGCCGGTGGTCGCCTGGATGACGTAGTCGAATGCCGGATCATCACCCGCTTCTAGACCAAATCCGGTGAGCGCTACGCAGACGATCCGCTCATTCCACCGCCGCAGCGCTTCGTAGGTGAGGCCGTATCGGCGGATGGCGGATGGTTTCAGATTCGCCAGTAGCGCATGCGATCCGGAAATGAGTTCACCGAGCTCGAGCTGGCCCGTCTCGGAAGTCAGGTCAACGCATATGCTGCGCTTGCCTCGGTTGAGGCTGGCGAAATATGAATCCCCGACTTGCCGCGAGATGTCGCCGTCCGGTGGCTCGATCTTGATGACCTCGGCCCCGAGATCGGCCAGCATCATCGTGGCGTATGGCCCGGCCAACATGTGACCGATCTCCAGGATCCGGATGCCGGCGAGAGGGCCCGTGGACCCGGCATTTGTCGGTCCGGTCACCGAAGGACCCGGGGTGCCAACGTGGGCGTGCAGTCGGCACTCTTCGCACCGATCATCGCGCCGATCCGCATTAGTCTTCTCCCCCGGCTTCCGTCAGGGCGTGTACGTCGCGGACGAGGGTATCTAGTGGCGTACCCGTCGGAAACACCGCTGCTGCACCGGCATCCAACAACTTCTGCACGTCGGCCAGCGGTATCGTGCCGCCGACGACCACCGCGATGTCGCCGGCGTCCGCGGCCCGCAGGGCGTCGACCGTGCGGGCGGTCAGGGCCACATGGGCGCCCGACAGGATCGAAAGCCCGACAAGCTTGACGTCCTCCTGCAGTGCGATCGAAACGATGTCCTCGATGCGCTGCCGAATTCCGGTGTAGATGACCTCGAATCCGGCATCGCGCAGGGTGCGTGCGACGATTTTTGCACCGCGATCGTGTCCGTCCAGACCGGGTTTCGCCACCAAGACGCGAGCCCCCATCAGAACACCACCGGCTGCTGGAATTCGCCCCATACCGCTTTGAGCGTGGTCACCAGCTCGCCAACCGAGCAGTACGCATTGGCACAGTCAATGAGGCGGGGCATCAGATTGTCGCTGCCCTCGGCCGAATGCGAAAGTGCGGCAAGGGTTTCCTTGACGGCCACCGAGTCACGCTCGGCTTTGATCTTCGCCAGACGCTTCAGTTGCAGGTCGCGGCCCTCCGCGTTCAGTTCGTAGGTGTCGATGTCTGGCGCCGGCTCGTCGGTGACGAACTTATTGACGCCGACCACGGGGCGTTCGCCTGACTCGACCTCTTTGTGAATTTTGAAAGCTTCGTCGGCGATCAGACCCTGCAGGTAGCCGTCCTCGATGGAGCGCACCATGCCGCCGTGCATGTCGAGGTCGTCCATGATTTCGATGATCTTGGCCTCGGTGGCATCGGTCAGTGCCTCTACGAAGTAGGAGCCGCCGAGCGGATCGGCCACCTTGGCCACTCCAGTTTCGTAGGCGAGGATCTGCTGGGTGCGCAGCGCCAGCGTCGCGGACTCCTCGCTGGGAAGGGCGAACGGCTCGTCCCACGCCGCGGTGAACATCGACTGGACGCCGCCGAGCACCGCGGCCAGCGACTCGTAGGCGACGCGCACCACGTTGTTCTGCGCCTGGGGCGCATACAGCGACGCGCCGCCCGCGACGCAGCCGAAGCGGAACATCGACGCCTTGTCGGTGGTGGCGCCGTAGCGCTCGCGCACGATGGTGGCCCAGCGGCGGCGGCCTGCCCGATACTTCGCGATCTCCTCGAAGAAGTCGCCGTGGGTATAGAAGAAAAACGAGATCTGCGGCGCGAACTTGTCGATGGTCATCCGACCGCGTTCGACGACTGTGTCGCAGTAGGTGACGCCGTCGGCCAACGTGAAGGCCATCTCCTGGACGGCGTTGGCGCCGGCATCGCGAAAATGGGCGCCTGCCACGGAGATAGCGTTGAACCTCGGCACCTCGGCTGCGCAGAACTCGATGGTGTCCGCGATCAGCCGCAGTGATGGCTCCGGCGGCCAGATCCAGGTACCGCGCGACGCGTATTCCTTGAGGATATCGTTCTGGATTGTGCCGGTGAGCTTCTCGCGGGGCACGCCCTTCTTCTCCGCGGCGGCGACGTAGAACGCCAGCAGGATGGCTGCGGTGCCGTTGATGGTGAAGCTGGTGCTGATCTTGTCCAGCGGGATGCCGTCGAAGAGCACCTCGATATCGGCGAGCGTGTCGACGGCGACACCGACGCGGCCGACCTCCTCGCCGTACTCCGCGTCATCGGAGTCGTAGCCGCACTGGGTCGGCAGGTCCAGCGCGACCGAGAGCCCGGTGCCGCCCTGGCCCAACAGGTACCGATACCGCTTGTTCGACTCCTCGGCGGTGCCGAATCCCGAATACTGGCGAAACGTCCAGGTTTTGCCCCGGTAGCCCGATGCGAAGTTGCCGCGGGTGAACGGGTACTCGCCGGGCGGCGGCGGGTCCGCCGCGCGGTCGCCTGGTCCGTACACGGGCTCCAACGGAATGCCCGACGGGGTCTGCACGACGTCACTCATCAGGGCTGGCCGCGCTGGTCAACGTCTGGTGTTGGATCGCAGACTTCAGCATTAGGCCCCGGCCAGACTCAAGCGTCATGGTGCTCGATCAATATCGTCAAACCCATTCCACGACCATCTCAAAGTTGGATGCTGCCGATACATATTTCGGTCAATTTGTAATTGTAAGTTACTGCGACGGTAGGTGCTCGCATGGCCTCCAAGCATCTCGCGTTCGGTCAGCCCGGTGCGACAGTGCGCGTCACAGCCGAGGGTTCTGCGGCGTCTCACTTCTGATCACGCCGTCAATCGGTAGTCGTGCGCCGAGGATTTCGATGAGGTCAGCGCCGGAGAACGCCGCCGCTACCTCGCCCCTGCTGGCTTGCGGCGCAGTGAAGTCTCGGAAAGCGGAAACTGCGATTGGCAAGAACCGCGTCGGCGTTGGAGTCGTGCGTTCGACCAGGACGACCCCAAGACCACCTCAGCTGGTCGAGTGCTGCCCGTACCTGACGCCCTACTGCGAACTCGCCGTCGCCAAGACGCGCCGGGCGTGTCGTTCGCTCTTCGGGTGTTTGCTGGAGAACTGCATGGATGCATTCCGACTGCGCACGTGCAGGCACCCAAACTCAAGACGCCCAGGCACAACTGGGACGCGCAGTGGCTGGAACTTGCGGGGTTCTTTTCGCCGCTGTCGGGCTTACACTGGAAGCGAAATGAGCGCCTACCAGACCTTGGTGGTCGGCACCGATGGCTCGGATGCGTCGCTGCGTGCGGTGGACCACGCGGCCGCGGTCGCCGCGGAAAATAAAGCGAAGTTGATCATCGCGATGGCGCACTTGCCTAATGTGGAGAAGGGTGGCTGGGCACGACCACCCCACCCGGATGGTGTGACTGACCCCCGCGCCGAGGTTG
>JAVHWH010000138.1:0-10195 GCA_032159915.1 Mycobacterium sp. | reverse complement strand
GACACATCATGGGTGCGGTGGGGCTGATCGCCCTGCGGCGATCCGATCAGATCGGCATGGTGTACGGCGATCGGCGGGGCTGTGTGAACGTCGGGCAGCGGCGCGGTGAGTCGCACACGGAGGGGCTGCTGCACCGTTGGTTTCAGCACGCCACGTCAAAGCCCGGCCGCAGCGATGTGAGTGCCCAACTCGATTACGTGGCAACGCATTACCGGCACAGCATGCTGATCGTCGTGGTGTCCGACGAACCCGAGGTCGATGACAGACTCGGTGAAGTGCTCGCCACATTGACCGGGCGCCACGACATGTTGTGGGCGATGGTGCCCGACATGCCGGCGGTGGGTCCTGACGCCGTCGACGGCTATGACGTCGCCAGCGGCCGTTTTGTCCTCAACGGCTCCGACCTCGGCTCCCGGGTGGTCGCCGCGTACGGCCGCGCCGAGCAAGCTCGCCGTAACCGTCTCGAGGCGCTCATGACCGCTCACGCGATTCCGTACGCGACTATCGCCGGCAGCGATGACATTCGGCGTGAACTGGTCCGACTGACCGGGGTGGGCGCCCGTGCGAGATGATCTGCTGCGCTACCTATTCGGTCCCCAGCCGTACTCGATATGGTGGCTGTGGACGGGTGTGCTGCTGGTCTTCGCTGTGATCGCTTGGTATGCGGCTATCTTCATCTGGACGCTGCCCTCGCACCGATTGCGGCGTATTCCAGTCGTGCGGCGAATGCATGCCTGGCTGATCCGCAGCCGGTTCGCCGGCTGCGTGCAGCGCATCGCCGACGAGCATGATGCCGGGCGAACGTCGGCCCCGGCGGCGTGTGCGGGGATCAGTCGGACGCTGCGTAGCTTTTTGCATCAAGTGACCGGTGTGCGGGCCCAGTACTTACAACTCGATGCTGTCGCCGAAGGCGAGTTGGCGGCCGCCGCGCCGCTGCTGGCCCGGCTCAGCGACGGGCAGTTCAACGCCGAGGCGCGACTCGACGTCGCCGACATGAGTTCGCGGGCGCAGGAGTTGATTCGCTCGTGGACCTGAAATGGTGGCCGGTTGCGCTCGTCGGATTGACTTGCTTAGTTGCAGTCGTCGCGCTGGCGGCGCTGCTGTCGATGACCGCCGCCCGCCGACAGTTGCGCCCATTGGCCAACGTCGAACGGCTCACCCAGCTGCCCGAGTATGCGAAAGCGGCCCGGTTGCGGTCGCTTTCGACAGTCGCCACCTTGGGGGTGCTGACCGTCATGTTCGGCGCCGCCATCTGGGCGGGCGCCCGTCCGACCATGGCAAGCGCGGACTTCGACGCTACCCATCCCGAGGACATCATGTTGTGCGTGGCACAGCCAGTGACCGACGCGGCGACGGCCGAATTGCTCGACTACTTCGCTCGTCGGGCCACGACATTCCCTCAAGCCCAGCGAATCGGCCTGACGTCGGTCAACCGCCGACTGGTCCCGCTCACGCGCGATCACGATTACGCCGCTACCCAATTCGGCGACTACGCCGACGGCGGCCGGGCGCAGTCGGCGACGTTCGCACCGGGGGTGCCCTACACGGACTATGCGCCCAGCGTCGATGATGTTCTGGCCCTGTGCCTTTCGGGGTTTGCCGGTACCGAGCGTCAGGACACCCACCGGCGTTCGCTGATCTACCTCGGGCCCGCGGAGCTTCGTGCCGGAGGAGAGCGGCGTCCTGCCCTGTTCACCGACCGCAGTCTGCGGGATCTGGCCAAGCGGATCGGCGCCCAGATCAATGTCGTCGACACGGCCCAGTCTTCCGCCAGCGGTTCCCTGGTCGTGCTCGCCGAACAGAGCGCTGGACAATACGCCGCGCCGGGAGCGGATTCGGTCACCGCGGCACTGAACCGGATTCGGGTACATACGCCGCCCGCGCAACGAGCCGACGGCACCCTCGTGACGGCGGACCACCAGGACGCGCCCGTCATACCTCTGGCCCTCGCATTGCTGTCGGCGGCAATACTTTCAGTGACCCTTCTGGTGTTGCGCCGATGACGTTCGAGCCCGTACTGCCCTGGCCGATCCTCGCCGTCGTCGCCGGCGCGCTGGCCTTTGCGCGCCTGGTGACGCTGCGCCAGGTACTCCTGATAAGCCAGGGCCGGCGTGGTCGTGCAGCGCTGCGATGGACCGGCGTGAGCCTGACGGTGCTGCTGCTGCTCGCGGCGGCCGCCCGGCCGGGGCTTCGCGACGAAGTCTCCAGTGCCGCAACCTCAGCGGCCGGCACCAATCTCAACGTGTTCTTGGTCGTCGACCGATCGGCCGATGCCGGCATCGAGGACTATCGCGACGGTGGCCCGCGGATCGCGTCGATGCGCAGTGACATCGAGACGGTGATCAAGGAGTACCCTGCGGCGCGGTTCGCGCTTGTCGGCGTCACCTCACGGGCCGCGCTGAACTGGCCGCTGTCCAGTGACGTGTGGAGCCTGCAGCCGGTGGTCGCAGCGCTCGGCGCACAAAACACGGAACCTGATGCGGACCCCGCCGCCGCGGCCAAACTCCTGCGATATCAGCTCATTCAGGCAACAGAACAATATCCGGGCTCGCGGAATGCCTTGTTGTACTTCGGCTGTGGTGGACCCGCTTCGGTTGGGCCGCAAAGTGAGTTCGACTTCAGACGGGGCTCGGTGCACGGCGGAGCGGTGCTGGCGTACGGCCATAGCGACGCAATCGGGGAAGCCGCGTTACGCCAAATCGCACAGCAGCTCGATGTCCCGTTCCTACACCGCGAACCCGCCCTGCCGCCGCAGCTGAGACTGCCCGATGCCCCGCACAGCACCGAGGCCGCTGAGCGGATCGATATGTACTGGTTGCCTGCATTGCTCGCTGCCGGCCTGCTGCTTGCCGAAATCTACCTGTCGGTGCGCGAGTTCAGGCGTAGTCGCATCAGCCGACGGGAGATGGCAACGTGACGATCAGACCGGCACGGTTGCGGCTGCGACGACGGCTGCTGATGTACTCGGCACCCCTGACCGCCGTAGCTTTGGTGATCATCGTGAAGTTGATTTCTGTTGTCGCGGCTGGTGATTCGGCCGTCTCATCGTTTTCGCGCGGCGACGCTGATGCTGTCAGGATCGATGCGGCGATCCTGGGAGTGGCCAACGTGGTGGAACCGGCCAAGGCGCCGTTCGCTGCAGGCGTCGCCGCCGTGCTCGACGGCCGGCTCGAGGAAGCCGACACGCAGTTCTCCTCGGCGCTGGCCCGCAGTGCCACGAGCCGATCCTGCCTGGCGCCAGTCGACCTTGAACTGGTTCGCGAGACCCAAGGGGACCGGGCCGCAGCAGCAAATGACCGCGCGCGCGCCGACGAGCGCTACGTGAGCGCGTTGGCGGTGGTGAACGTTGCGCCGCGGTCCTGCTTCGCAGAGAACAGCGATCCGGACCCGCAACGACAGGGCATTCGCCGCGACACCGCAGCCCGGTTGGAGGCCAAAAGGCACGGGCTGGACACGTTGACGCCCAAACCGCTAATACCACCCCCGCCACCGGCGCCACCACCGCCACCACCGGCGTTACCCTCGGCCGTCGCACCCGACGGCCGAGAGATTCCACCGCGCCAGCTCGATCCCACCGGCGGAGATCCACTGGACAAGTTGCAGCAGGTGTTGCAAGACGCGGCGGCTGCGGTGCCGCCGGGGGATTGAGTCTTACGACCGATTATTGGCCCGCTCCCGCTCGGCCTGACGCTTGTCTTTCTCCGCATCAGCCAGTTCCTCGACCCGATCCGCGCCGGCGCGCTTGCTGGCAGCTTCACTGCGCTTTTCTTGGGCGTCGTTGAGCTTCGACTTGGCATCTTCTGCCGCGGCCTTCTCGGCCTCGCGGATTCTCTGCTCGTCTTGCCGCTTTGCGGACTCAAGCTGCTCCTTGCGCTTGGTGGCTACCTCGTCGGCTCGTTGCGCCGTTTCCGCAGTTCGCTTTTGCGCATCCTGCACTGCCCCTTGCTTGCGCTCCTGGGCAGTGGTGCGGGCCTCCTTGACCGTCTGCTCCGCCGCCGCGCGTGCTTGCTTACGCTCCTCGATTGCCGCGTCACTTGTGGACTTCAGCTCTGCGTCGGCTTGTTGCTTGCGCGCAGTCGCCTTCGCGTCGAGCTCCGCCGCATGTGCCAACGTGTTGCTGCGCTCGATGAGGGCGGCTCCGGCGTCGGCGAGCTCGGAGTCGCCGAGCGCCTTGCCGATTGTCGCGTCCAACGTGCCCAGCGACCGTTCGTACACCAGTCGTGCAGGTGCCTCGCTGCGCAGCCGGGCAACCACTCTGTCTTCGATCAGCTGCAATGGGAACCGGGCCAAGTGATATTGGAACCGCAGAACTTTGAAGGTGGCCTGGGAAACGTTCATCGATAACTCCTGTAAGTAGCCGCGCTCATGGCAGGTCGGCCTCGTTGGTCATTTCTTCCGCCTCGCGTCGCAGGCGCTCGGCCTCCAACTTCTCATTGGAGGCCGCCTGAACGGAGCTCTGGTGTGCGGCGGCAGCGTTGGTGACGTCTGCCGCTGCGTCGCGCAATTCTTCGCGCTCTTCGCTGGTCGCCTGCTGCACTTCACGCTGTTGATCAATCTCGGCAGCAGTCATCTCTCGAGCGGCGTCCTGCTGCGCCGCCTGCGCGGCCGCACGCTTCTGGGCGGCTTCTTGAGCCTCAACCGAGTCCTCAGCTGCTGCTGCACGTGCATTCACGGCTGTCCGGTGCTTCGCACCTTCGACTACGGCCTCGGTTTGCTCGGCACGGGCCTGCCGCGCCTCCGCATCGGCGACGGCCTCGACGGTATTTGCCTCTTTGCGCTCCTGGGCTTGCGTTTGTTCCAGCTGCCCCTCGGCAGTCAGCGAATCGTTGCCGGTGACGGCGCCAACCACCTCCTTCGCCTTACCCTTGACGGAATCGATCAGGCCTTTGCGGGCCTGACCAGCCTTATCGTCTTCGCTCATCGAATTTCTCCCCATTGACACCACACGGCACCCGATCTGAGTTCGGAATGAATACCAGCCGTGGCTTTCCACCACGGGCACGCCCTAAACCTTTGTCGTGTGCGTCAATTCGACGCGGAGTGGGAAGGATCCGATCTCACGCCGGCGTGCCAGCCGGACCGGGCTGGCAGTTCGGACACCACCAGGTGCGCCGCCGCTCTGGATCGCCTGCGACCTCGGCGACGACGCGAACCGTTGTGCCGCAACGCAAACACGGCCTGCCGGCGCGGCCGGCCACCCAGTGCTGCTCACCTTTGCGGCACGTGCCTGTCGTGACCTGCATTGCTCCCGGAACGGTGGCCGAATGACGAAGCGCCCGGGCGCCGAGTTCGAGCAGCGCCGTGACGTCGACCGCCGCCACCGGGGTCCAGGGGCTGTGGCCGCGCAGAAAACATAGTTCGTTGGCCCACAGGTTTCCGAACCCGGCGACGCACCGCTGGTCGAGCAGTACGGCCGCCAGTGGCCGGTCCGGATCCTCGCGGATCCGCCGGGTGGCCTCGGCGATGTCCCAGTCATCGCGCAGCGGATCTGGGCCCAGATGCCCGATGACGTCGCTTTCATCCCGAGTGCGCAGCAGTTCGACGATCGGGATTTTGACGCCGTACGCGGCCGGGCCGTCCGTCCGCAGCACTACTCGAACGTCGAGCATCACCGCGTTGGGCAGCCAGCGTCCGGTGTTGGAAACGGTCCACGACCCGGACATCAGCAGATGGGTGTGCAACGTGAGGTCGCTGGAAAATCGCGTCAGCAGATGCTTGCCGTGCGTGAGGTTCTCGAGCACCGTCAGCCCGGCGAGGTCCGCCGTTGCGTGTGCCGGCACCCGCAACTCGCCGTGGGTCAGAACGCGATTGCGCAGGGCGGTATCGAGGCGCCGGGCAAGCGCGTAGACGGTGTCGCCTTCGGGCACACAGCCATCCTCCATGACGGCCGGCCGGCGACTCTGGATCCTTGAGCCCCCACGCCCCTCGGAAAACAATCGGACGATCGACGTAGCGGCGGCTACTCTCGGCCGTTGTGGGGTACACGTACTTAGACCGCCCCGTCAGCCACGGGGCGTCTGCTGAGAAGGAGGCAGATGATGAGTGAGCGTTACACCACGACCGACGGCGGTGCCCCGGCACCCAGCGACACACAGTCGCTGACGGTGGGCCCTGATGGCCCCATCCTGTTGCACGATCACTACCTGATCGAGCAGATGGCCCAGTTCAACCGGGAGCGCATCCCTGAGCGTCAGCCGCATGCTAAGGGCGGTGGCGCGTTCGGTCACTTTGAAGTGACCGGCGATGTCAGCCAGTACACCAGGGCTGCGGTGTTCCAGCCGGGTACCAAAACCGACACCTTGATCAGGTTTTCCACGGTCGCCGGCGAACGCGGCAGCCCAGACACCTGGCGCGACCCGCGCGGCTTTTCGCTGAAGTTCTACACATCCGACGGCAACTTCGACATGGTCGGCAACAACACACCGGTCTTCTTCATCCGCGATCCCATGAAGTTTCAGCACTTCATCCGATCCCAGAAGCGGATGCAGGCAACGAACTTGCGCGACAACAACATGCAGTGGGACTTTTGGACTCTCACACCGGAGTCCGCACACCAAGTGACCTGGTTGATGGGCGACCGCGGAATACCCAAGAGCTGGCGACAGATGAATGGCTACAGCAGCCACACCTACAGCTGGATCAACGCCTCCGACGAAATCTTCTGGGTCAAGTACCACTTCATCAGCGATCAGGGCATCGACTACCTGACTCAAGAAGAGGGCGATCAGCTGGCCGGGGAGGACGGCGACTACCACCAGCGCGACCTGTATGGCGCCATCGAGGGCGGCAACTTCCCGAGCTGGACGCTGAAGATGCAGATCATGCCGTTCGAGGAAGCCAAGACCTACCGGTTCAACCCATTCGATCTGACCAAGGTGTGGCCGCACAGCGACTATCCGCTGATCGATGTCGGCAAGCTGATGCTGGACCGCAACGTCACCGACTACCACACCGAAATCGAGCAAGCCGCGTTCGAACCGAACAACATCGTGCCCGGGACCGGCCTGAGCCCGGACAAGATGCTGCTGGCCCGCGGCTTCTCCTACGCCGACGCGCACCGCGCCCGGCTCGGCACCAATTACAAGCAGATCCCGGTCAATTCGCCGCATGTGGAGGTCGACAGCTACTCCAAGGACGGGGCGATGCGAATGAAGAACGTCACCGATCCGGTCTACGCGCCGAACTCCTATGGGGGGCCGCATGCGGACCCGGCGCGCGCGGCCGAGATCCGCTGGCAGGCCGACGGCGAGCTGGTCCGCGCCGCCTACACGCTGCGCCAAGACGACGACGACTGGGGCCAAGCCGGAACCCTGGTGCGGGAGGTTCTCGACGACGAAGCGCGAGATCGTTTGGTGCACAACATAGTTGGACACGTCTCCAAGGGAGTCAGAGAGCCGGTTCTGTCGAGGGTGTTCGAATACTGGCGCAACGTCGACCCCGATCTCGGGAAAAAGATCGAGGAAGAATTCCGGGCGGGTTGAACCGCGAATTGCCTTCGCGTCTGATCTGTCCTCCGATCGGTGGATTTTTCTGACTTAACGACGGTATTACTGTTCAAAACCCGCCGACGGCGGCTCCGAAATGGTTACCTTGCCCTTGACCTCGATACTGAGGTCGGGGAGACGCGATGTTTGGTGCTGCGTGAGAAGAACCGGCATGCTGATCCCCGCGCCCTATCCGTACAGCAGGGAGCCGAGGCACCACGGATGTCAGCCCGGCGCCTGTTGACCGGATCGTCACTGCGGCAGCGTCTTATCGGCAAAGGTGCTGCGCGACGGCGAATTGAGCTTCCCCGCGCGTGAGTGGGGTACTCCGATGTTCAACGCCGCGATCTCGCGTCGCACGCCCGGAAAGTACTACATGACGAAAGTCGCCGTCGGCGCATTTCTTGCAGCGCCGTCAATTCTTGCCGGATCCATCTTTTTCGCGCCGACGCACAACGTCCGGCATCTCGACTACAAACTGGTCGACGGTGAAGCACTGGTGATCATTCCGGTCGACAATCCGGCGTACGCGGATGCCGCCGCAGACTTGTACCTGCACGCGGCCGGCTTCAGCGTCTCGCCCGACTATGCCAACGTCGCCACACTGAACATGCCGGAAGTCGTCTCGGGCGGCACACTGAACGACGCGGTCAACCAGGGCGTGAACCAGTTGGTGACCACTGTCGAGCATGACTATCAAAACGGCGTGATGGCCGACGGTCCGCTGTACATCTTCGGTTATTCGCAGAGCGATGTTGTGATGGGCATGGCCGAACAGCAGCTGCATGACTACGGCATCAAGCCAGAAGACCTCAACTTCGTCATGGTCGGCGACAGCGCGTCTACCCAGGGCGGATTCCTGAACGCGTTCATCGACGAATTTCCGACGTCCTGGCAGCCGTACATAGTCGACGCTTACAAAGCATTCGGAGCTGACGAGGTGCTGGGGCAGACGACACCGAACAACCTCTTTCCCACCGAGGTCTATTCGCTGTCCGGGGACGGCTGGACGAACTATGACTACGGCCTCAACGATGCCGGTCTGTTCACCGACCACCTCGAGTATCTCGGACTGACATCGCAAGAGATTGCGTCTGCGGGCGCGCCGGTTATCGACGGAATGACCGAGTACTTCACCATTCAAGATTCGATGGTCAACAGCCTCGAAGCGCTACTCACCCAACTTCAGATTGCCGACAGCGTGCTTTTTTGAACCAATTGATCGGGCCCGGCCGATAAGCTGCCTCGCTGGGTGACATCCCTGTCACCTCATTGCAGCAGGAGGACTCGATGGCAGGTCGGTTGGCGGGCAAGGTCGCCGTCGTCAGCGGCGGGGCGCGCGGCATGGGAGCGTCGCATGTCCAAGCTCTGGTCGACGAGGGAGCCACGGTGGTCTTCGGCGACATCCTCGACGCCGAAGGGGAAGCGGTCGCCAAAGACGTTGGGACAGCTGCCCGTTACGTCCACCTCGACGTCACACAACCCGACGACTGGCAGCGTGTGGTCACCACCGCGGTCGACGAGTTCGGCGGAGTCGACATCTTGGTCAACAACGCCGGCATCATCAACGTGGGCACCATCGAGGACTACGAGCTCTCGGAATGGCACCGCATCCTCGACATCAACCTGACCGGTGTCTTTTTGGGCATCCGCGCCGTCGTCGCACCGATGAAAGCGGCCGGCCGCGGGTCGATCATCAACATCTCGTCGATCGAAGGCATGGCGGGCACCATCGCCTGCCACGGTTACACCGCCAGCAAGTTCGCTGTGCGCGGGTTGACGAAGTCCACCGCGCTCGAGTTGGGGCCCAACGGAATCCGAGTCAATTCGATCCATCCGGGGTTGATCAAGACGCCGATGACCGATTGGGTGCCCGACGACATCTTCCAGACCGCGTTGGGTCGCGCGGCGCAGCCCAGCGAAGTATCCAGTCTGGTGGTCTACCTGGCCAGCGACGAGTCGAGTTATTCGACGGGTTCGGAGTTCGTCGTCGACGGCGGTTGCACGGCAGGGCTGGGACACAAAGACTTCTCCGCCGTCAACACCGAGCAGCAACCCGAGTGGGTCACCTAGCCGGGCCGGCAACGCCGTCTTGACGGCGAACCACATGGCTGCCATCAGAGTTTGACAGCTACGTAACATTCCCGCCATCGACCGTCCTTAGTGTCAGCCGGGCAACAACCGGCAAATTCGATGCAGCGCATCGCGGCGATAGGGACTCAATTGAGCGGCAACGCAGTACGCCTGGCGGCAATCACCAACGTTGAGGCGTATGTGCCTCCGGCAATCAGCTTCGATCCAGGCGAGACGCCAGGCGAAATCTTCGGCTCCAGCGTTTTCACCAAAGCCGAAATGCAGGCCCGCCTGCCCAAAGCCGTGTACAAGTCCATCGTCGCGACCATCGACAAGGGCGCGAAACTCGACCCCGCGGTCGCCGACTCGGTCGCGGTCGCCATGAAGGACTGGGCGCTGGAAAAGGGCGCCACCCACTACGCGCACGTCTTCTACCCGATGACCGGCCTGACCGCCGAAAAGCACGACAGTTTCCTGGAGCCCGTCTCCGACGGGCAAACCCTGGCCGAGTTTGCCGGCAAGACGCTGATCCAGGGCGAGCCGGACGCTTCCAGCTTCCCCTCCGGCGGCCTGCGCAGCACCTTCGAAGCCCGCGGCTACACCGGCTGGGACGTCACCAGCCCGGCCTACATCCTGGA
>JAVHWH010000135.1:0-5312 GCA_032159915.1 Mycobacterium sp. | reverse complement strand
TGATCAAGCCCGGTGCGCCCCTCGACAGCTGTGGCGCGAGTGAGGTACGTGCCCAAATCCTCAAGGCGTCGACGACTGCCCCAGGTGTCCTCGGTCATGGCTGCAGTATCGCCAGCGGCACCGACACGCAGTGCGTTGCGGCGTGTTGATGCCATCAACGCCTTCGGCGTATCTGCAGGTCGTTTCGCGTCGTTTGACGTTGTTTCGCGTACTCAAATCCAGTATCTTCCCAGTTCAAGCTCTTTTTGGGCCTGGTTCGATTCCCGGCAGCTCCACAGAGAAGAAGTTGGTCAGGGCCACAAGCCCTGGCCAGTTTTTTCATCAAGATCCCATCATCAGACGGCACCACCTATCAAAGATGGTGGCGCGGCTCAGCCCAGGAACTCCGACTCCAGAACCACGTCTTTGAGTAGCGTCTGGTACTCGACGTGGGTTTCGTGCTCGACGGTCTGCCACCGCTTGCCTTGCTGTTCCTTCATGTAGTTGCGGTACTTGGGTGCGCCGGGAAAGCCGACGTTGTCGGCGACGACAATCGTTCCCGGATGCAGCCAGCCTCGGTCGACGAGCCGCTGCAGGTCGTCGAGGTAGGCGTCCTTCCAGTGGTCGAGGAATACGAAATCCAAACAGCCCTCGGTGAATCCGTACTCCTTGGCGAGAACCCCGAGCGTCGTCCCGTCGCCGACGGTGCCGTTGATGCAGGTGACGCGATCGGCGAGGCCGGCGTGCGCCCACACGCGGCGGGCCACCGAGGCGTTGGCGCCGGATTTTTCGATCGAGAATACGTTGGCACCCGGTGCTGCTCGGGCGATCCGCAGCCCGCTGTATCCGCAGTAGGCACCGAGTTCCATCGCGAGCTTCGGGTTCGCGCGCTTGACTGCGGTGTCGAGCAGCTGGCCCTTCTCGTCGCCGACGTTCATGAGGATCGACTTGTCGTAGGCGAAGTTGTCGATCGCGTCGATCGCGGCGTCGACGTCGCCCGCCGGTGCGTTGGCGATGACGTACTCGGCCGTCGCCTCCTCCCGGCCGTCACCCATCTGACCCGTCCGTATGACGTCCCGGCCGCCGAAAGCCGCGCGCAGGAACGAGTACCTCAAGAATGGAAACTTCTGTCGCAACGTCCTACTCAGACTCATCACACTGAAATCCGATCTCCAGATGGAGAACTCGCCATGAGATCGGCCCTTTCCGTCTTGCTCAGATCCCCAGAGCCGTGCCCGCGCCACACCAACCCGTCGGGGTCCAACGGGGCGGGCAAAAGTTCAGCCATCCGTAAGCTCCCTCAAACGTCGAAACTGACTCGATGAAGTATCAGATGTAGCTTACGGTAATATCTGATACGCGTAGGTGTCAAATAGTGAGGACTCATGGCGGAGGCAGCGAGCCCATCGGTTGTGGCCGTGCTGCGCCCATACCGTGGCGTCAGCGCCACCGACCGGCGCGACCAGCGCCGCCGGCGACTGATCGATGCCGGCCTGCAACTGTTCGGAACGCGGGGGATTGCGGCGGTCGGAATTGTTGACATCTGCGCCGAGGCTGGACTCACCAAACGGTACTTCTACGAGAATTTCGCATCGATCGACGCGCTCGCCGAAGCGGTGTTCGAACACGTCACGGGCAACCTCGTGGCAGTCGTTGCTCCGGCGATCGAGGTGGGCGCCGGTCGCGACCCCCGCCCCGCGCTCACCGTCTACGCACGCGCAATCCTGAGCGATCCCAGGGTGGTGCGGTTGCTCGCGGTTGAATCCCAGACCGGTCCGCTCAAAAAATACCGCGACGGGTTCCCAACGCGGGCAGTCGAACTCTGGTTCGCCTTCGCCGCCACCGACGACGACATGCCCCCGCCGCAGGACATGCGCCTCAAAGCGTACGGATTCGTCGGAGCCGCACAACAAATCGGCATGGCATGGCTGGACGGGCATTTTCCGCTGAGCATTGACCAGGTCATCGATCAGCTCGTCGACATGTTCTACCGCATTTCCGGTACCGCCCCACCCCCAAGGCACGACGACGAACTCGACTAGTTCCACCGTCCGGATGCGCTTTCATTCTCAGACTGCTGAACAATGCGGTGCTCAGGGTGGTGTGGTGTCCTCGACTGGCCGCTCAATTCTCAGCCGACGATCAATGACAGCAGCTCTTTTCCGAGTGGGACTGTGGCTACGCGGTTTTGGCTGCAGACGGTGATCTGTTGACCGGTCCGCCGATAGGTGGACGGGCTCGTCGTGCGCGATGCAGGACGGTGAGCACGCTACTTTACTTGCTCGCGCGAACAGATACTACGTATGTTGAGACTCATGGCAGCTGGTAAACCGGGCAGCAAGAGAGCACGAACTACGAAGGTCGAAGGGGCGACCCCGCTCAGTGCGGGTGAATTCAAGGTGATCCGGGCGCTGCACCCGGGTTTTGTGACAATGATGCGGCAACTCGATGCTGACTTGCAGCGTGAGCACCGCATGTCGCACGCCGAATTCGTCGCGTTGATGTTTTTGTCTGAGGCTTCCGACCGCACGTTGGGGCTCAGCGAATTGGCTCGGCGTTGCCAGCAGTCGTTGAGCGCGATCAGCCGTACCGTCGGTCGGATGGAGGCTCAGGGGTTGGTCCGCCGTGAGCAGTCGTCCCAGGACGCCCGCGCTTACAACGCTGTGCTCACCGATGCCGGGCTCACCCGATTGGAGCAAGCCGTACCCGCCCATGTCGCCAGCCTGCGCCGTCACCTGTTCGATCACCTCGACGGTGTCAACCTCAAAGCAATCGGCGATGCCTTCGAACGCATTGCGGCCGCCGCTAGCGGAGATCCTCACGCAGTTCCCGGTCGACCATCACCCGATACCCCGATGGGGCGATACATCACGGCCTGAAAGAGTACGGCGCTTCGTTAGTGCCTGCCCTTCTGTCCGTGACTTCTGGACCGCGGTGGCGAGAGCGGCCAAGATCGTGGGCATCGTGTGGGCGATCTCGTCGTCGTGTGCGGGGTGGGTGGTCGCGAATCGGGTCGCTCCGTTCGGCACCGACAGTCTGACGTCATCGAGCACGCTCGCGCCGGCGATGCTTGCTACTTTGCGCGCGTCGTCGTGGGCCCACACCCCGCCGAAGCGACCATTAGATACGCCGATGACAGCCAACGGCTTTCCGCTGATCGTCCCCGCTCCGTACGGGCGCGAGATCCAATCGATGGCGTTCTTCAGCGAGGCCGGGATGCTGCCGTTGTATTCGGGCGTGACGAGTAACAGCGCGTCGGCGGACTGCACTTCGACGCGCAGCCAATCTGCGGCCGCAACTGCGCCCGGGCGGTCGAAGTCTTCGTTGTAAAAGGCCACATCGGCCAAGTTTTCGAAGATGTGAACCTCGACGCCGTCGGGTGCAAATTTGGCGGCCGCTTCGGCGAGCTGCTTGTTGTGGGAGCCGGCACGCAGGCTTCCCACCAAGGCCAGGATTCGGGTGGTCACGGGGTTCTCCATCTCGGTAAAATTTGCTTGCGTCGACAAGCTTAATATTGCTTGCGCGAACAATCAAGTGCTAAAGTCGGGAGTCATGACAGGAAGCCGCTCGACGACATTGCTCACAGACGACGAAGAGAGAGTGATCGATAGGCTGCGTCCGGCGGTGTCGGCGCTCTTCCGCCGCTTCGACGCCGATCTGCAGCGAGAACAGCGCCTTTCGTTCGGCGACTACATCGTGTTGTTTTCCGTATCTCAGGCGTCCGATCAGACCCTGGGGCTCAGCGAATTGGCGGCACGCTGCCAGCAATCGCGTAGCGCGATCAGCCGTACCGTCGGGCGGCTGAAAGCCGATGACCTCGTGCGCCGCGAGCAGTCAGTCCATGACGCGCGCGCGTACAACGCGATTCTCACCGAAGCCGGGCGGGCCCGGCTCCAACGGGCTACACCCCTGCGCCACGACTGTGTCCGCCGCTATCTGCTGGATCAGTTGCACGGTGTCGACCTGCGCGCCCTCGGCAGTGCGCTCGAGCGCATCACTGCCGCAAAGGATTCCATGTCCGCACCCAGCGTGTGACTGCACCACCGCCGAGACTCGCCACCCGACGTCATCTTCGTCGGGTCCCTACGTCGGCCTTTCGAAGTCGACGTCGCTGGCGGCTTCTGGCCGTCGACTTTTCGACGTCGCTTTCGTTTCGTCGGTTTGTGAGCGACGCCATATTTTGGCATCCGCAGCGCACTTGCTTGCTAACGCAAGCAAGTATAGGTTTGTTAGCGCAAGCAAATTCCTCTCACTTGGAAGGATGCCCCACCATGACCGCAGCCCAGAAGATCGATCGGCATGGCAACCGTCGTTATGCCGATGAAATCCACAACTTCACGGCGTCCCCAGAGCTGGCCGCCAATCTGCAGCGCGTGCTCGTCGACCTCGTTGAGCTCCACCTGCAAGGCAAGCAAGCACATTGGAACGTTATCGGCTCAAACTTCCGCGACCTGCACCTGCAGCTCGACGAGCTCGTTGACGCCGCCCGCGAGGCCAGTGACACCATCGCCGAGCGGATGCGAGCCCTCGACGCCGTTCCCGACGGCCGGTCCGACACCGTCGCAGCGACGACGAGCCTGCCGCAGTTCCCGGCCAACGAGATAAACACCGGCGATGTCGTCGATCTGGTGACCGCGCGGACGTACGCAACGGTCGACACCATTCGCGAGGTGCACGACGCCGTCGACGCCGTCGACCCCAGCACGAGCGATCTCCTCCACGAGGTCATCGACTCGCTGGAAAAGCTCGCCTGGATGATCAAATCCGAGAACCGCAAGATTTAATCCGGCAGGACGGCATCTCGGCTTGACCCGAATCCGTTGTGGCCCAGCCGGGCTCGCCGCCGCGGGGCACCCAGCATCCAGTGTCCGGATCTGTGGATTACTTTGTCGCTCTGCATGTTGCAGCGATGACGCGCGCTCAACGAATCGGAATCAGTCGAACTAGGCCTGCACCCCTACCCACCACCGAGGAAGAGCACATGGCATTCGAAGAAAACATCAAACCGCTGACCACCGCGGCGGGAGCGCCTGTCACGGACGATCAAAACAGCATGAGTGCCGTTCCGCGGGGCCGAGGTTCAACTAACGTGCACCCACAAGGGATCATAAAAGTATTGGTCGGTGCTGCTGTCGCTCTCGGCTTTTGTGTTGGGGGAGCAGCACCAGTCAGCGCCGATCCGAACCCGATCGGCAGCGCGCCGAACTCGTTCAGTAGCCTCAGGTGTAGCTGCCGAGAGACCGCTCCGCCCGGCAGCCCAGCTCTAAGGGAAGAGATAGAGCAGGGAATTCGGGAGGGTCGCTCCGCCTGGTGGCCAGGACTGGCGCCATCGA
>JAVHWH010000122.1:0-2755 GCA_032159915.1 Mycobacterium sp. | reverse complement strand
CGCAAAGTCCTGCTCGGCGTCGACCGGTTGGATTACACCAAAGGCATCGACGTGCGACTCAAGGCGCTTGCCGAACTGCTCGCCGAGGGCCGCGTCAAGGGCGACGACGCCGTACTGGTCCAGCTCGCCACCCCCAGCCGCGAGCGGGTCGAGAGCTACCAGAAGCTACGCGAGGACATCGAGCGTCAGGTCGGCCATATCAACGGTGAATACAGCGAAGTCGGCCGCCCCGTCGTGCACTATCTGCATCGTCCGGTTCCCCGCGAGGAGCTGATCTCGTTCTTCGTGGCCAGCGACGTCATGCTGGTCACCCCGCTTCGGGACGGGATGAATCTGGTGGCCAAGGAATACGTCGCCTGCCGCAGCGACCTCGGCGGCGCGCTGGTTCTCAGCGAATTCACCGGCGCCGCAGCCGAACTCACACAGGCCTACCTGGTCAATCCGCACGACCTCGAAGGCGTCAAAGACGCGATCGAAGCGGCGATCAACCAATCCGAAGACGAGGGCCGGCGCCGGATGCGCGCTTTGCGGCGTCAAGTACTGGCCCACGACGTCGACCGGTGGGCCAGGTCATTCCTCGATGCGCTGGCCGCGGAAGATCCCGCAAAGAGCTGAATCGCCTGCTGCGGCGCTGGCCGCACTGCGATACTCGATGCACTCCCCGCGCGCGGGAGGTAACCCCGAAGCCGGAAGGGAGCACGCAGGTGATCTTCTCCCGCGTCCTGACCGCAGCCACCGCGATAACCCTCGTCGGTGTGGGCACGTCGATCCCCGCCCAGGCACTCGGCCCGCCTCCGGACGGCATGTACAGCTTCACCGAAGCCGGGGTTCCTGCTTCGACGTGGAAGATCTCCGCGCTCTGCGATGCGCCGTCCCGACAGCGGGCGATCCCGGATTTCACCGATCCCGTTGTCGCCGCCGACCTTTGCGCGTTGAACGTCACCAGCACGACCCCCCGGGCGGCGGTCAGCCGTTTGGAGAAGATGGCCAACTTCGTCGGCCGGGCCCGATTGACCAGCGACCTGTGGACCTTGCAGGTCGGCAAGTCCAACGGCGTCGCCTGCCCGGACGGCAGCACCGCCGAGTCTTCCGACACCTACGCTTTCGACGACGTCGCGCTGACCGGCACGCACACCAGCATTCACGGTGACGTCTGCGGCCTGGCGCCGGCGATGACGAAGACCCCGTTCACGCTGGCCTTCCAGGGCCCGCTGTCAAGCCCGGTCGACCGTTACCCGCTGAACTGCAACGAGATCGGCCAATGCCGCTGAGGCGTTAGATCAGCTAGATCGGTGTGATGAAGTTGATCAGCCACTTGCCGTCGATCCGCTGATAGTCAACCCGCAAACGGCTGCCGTCGTAGAGCGGTTGCCGAGATTTGTCGGTCACCGTGCGGTTCATGTACACCATCACCGACGCCGAATTGCGTTGTGCCGCCATCACTCCCACGCCGACCACGCTGGCCTGCACGACGACCTCGCGTTTGCGGGCTTCGGGGATGATCTTGTCGTTGGCGCTCTTCTCGAACTCGTGGCGGTAACCGGGCGTCAGCAACAGGTATGCGGCGCCCAGACTGCGCTCCACCGTCTGGTAGTCGTAAGCGAACACTTCCGGGATTTCTTTGCTGGCCAGCGGCGGCAGCGCCGCGCGCGCCGCCTGCTCACCGCGGGTTTCGACCCTCTCCCAGTACAACCAGCCGCCGACCGCGGCCAGGCCGACGAAGGCGAAGGTCAGCAAGCTCACGACGGCGGCGATCAACCATCGCATCAATTGCCTCCGTCGGGATACTTCAGGTCATACCCTGTCATCCGCCCGTTCTCGTCCTCGTGCACGACGACCCGCATCCGGTAGGGCTGGGACGGCTTGTTGACCCCGTCCAAGTCGGTCACCGTGACGCGTATCGATACCAGCACCGACGCGTTGTCGCTCACGCTGTCAATGCTTTCCAGCGCGGCGCCGTTGACGACTGCCTCGGAGTTCGCGTCGGTGTGGCGGAACAACGCCTTGATGTTCTCGACGTTGTTGTTGGAACTCAGCATGCCGTGCAGGGGCCCGCTGGTGCCCTCGACGAATCTGGCCACGCTCTGGTCGATGTTGTCTTGCTTGTAGCTGAACATGTTCACCACTGTCTGGGTGGCGGTGTCGACGAAGCGCTGACTGCGCGCGTGAGCGGCATCGGCCTGACGCTGCTGGTAGATCTCGAAACCCACGCCCCCGGCCAGGATCGCTATCCCGATCAGACTGGCGGCCAGCGCAATCCATCCGACGCGCCTGGCGTTCGCGGGCCGGCGCGGCGGCGGGCCGAGCGGCGCGTTCTGCCATTTGATCGGCGTGGCGGCGGTCTCGACCGGCACCGTGCCGACGGCCGCTTCACCACCGTGCGGGCCGGCGGCTCGTGAAGCCCGCCGACGCGGGCGTCGCTCCGCCGACTGTCCCGTGGTCACAACTGCCTCGGGTCACGCATGAGGTCCACCCAGTTCTCCGCGGTCGATACTTTGCCGGGCGCGAAGATACCAGTGCCACCTGAGGGGTCCTGAAAAACGCCGGTGCCGTCGTCGTAGGTGGTGTACGCCGTGCCGTTGGCCTGCGGAACCGGACCGGGCGGCGGACCCCATGGCTTCTCGGCCGGCGGGTAGGGCGCTCCGGGCAATCCCACCGGGGGTGGCGGCGCGGGAACAGCTTTGGGGAACGGTATCGCCGGATTTTGCGGCGGGTATGGCGACGGCGGGATCCACGCCTGCCGGCCGTCCGTCCC
>JAVHWH010000115.1:0-3663 GCA_032159915.1 Mycobacterium sp. | reverse complement strand
CCGACCAGCTCGCCGAGCGCGCGGGCGGACTGCCAGCGCTCGACGTCCTTCTTGGCGGCCAGCGGATTGTCGGGCTCCGGGTAGACCTTGAGGATCTCGGACACTTTGATGGTCTCGGTGCCCTGCCGCAGGGTCTGCGGGGTCAGCACGACCGAGGTGTGGATGCGCGCCGCCTTGATTTGCAGCGCAATGAAACTCGTCATGACCACCAAGAAGAATGCCGGAATAGAGATCTGCCAGCCGTTGCCGTTGGCCTTCTCGATCCACAGCATGATCCCGGCGGCGATCGGACCGGCCAGCAGCCAGTACCAGCTGGCACCGACCTCGCGAAAGATCGGCGCTGCTTCGGTGTCGGTGCCGGCGGTCACGTCACCATCTTCCCTGCTGGACCAGCGGTCGAATTGTCTGGGTCATTGTCGTGCTCACCTGGTGAAGTAGTTGTGTGCGTCGCTGCGGTGCAGCAGGAACATTCCCCCGGCGATCAGCACTGATCCGGTGATGCCGGCAGCGCCGCAGGCGAAGGCCCACACCGGCGGCCAGGTGACGGTGAAGAGCCGGGTGGCGACGTAGACCACGGTGGCGACCGCTCCGCCCGTCAGCACTGTTCGGGCCCATCGGTACCCGGCCCGCATGAGGATCAAAAAGGTCACCACGATCGCACACAACGCCGCGATGAACAGCCCCGATCCGATCAGCAGCGGTGTGGGGCCGTGACCGTTGGACGAGCCGACGACGTCGGCGACGTAGCCGACCACCATCAGCGGCAGCGCCACCAGCCACAGCCAGAAACCGGTGTCGACATCGACCGGCCGGGCCGGCGGCTGAGCTGCCGACGGCCCCTGCTCGACGGGACCCGTCACGACAACCAGTTGGCCGCGCCGGCGGCCCAGTAGGTCAGCACGATGTCGGCGCCGGCGCGCCGAATGCTCGTCAACGACTCGAGTGCGGCGGTGCGCTCGTCGATCCAGCCGTTGGCGGCGGCCGCGGCGATCATCGCGTACTCCCCCGACACCTGATAGGCGGCGACGGGCACCGGCGAGATTTCCGCGGCGGCACTGATGATGTCGAGGTAGCTCATCGCCGGTTTCACCATCACGATGTCGGCGCCCTCGTCGAGGTCGAGCTGCACCTCGCGCAGCGCCTCGCGGGCGTTGCCCGGCTCCTGCTGGTAAGTGCGCCGGTCGCCGATCAGGCTGGAGTTCACTGCTTCCCGGAACGGGCCGTAGAACGCCGAGGCGAACTTGGCCGCGTAGGCCAGGATGATCACGTCAGAGTGGCCGGCAGCGTCCAGGCCGTCGCGAACGGCGGCCACCTGGCCGTCCATCATGCCGCTCGGGCCGACCACGTGCGCGCCCGAATCCGCTTGCGCCAAAGCCAGTTCGACGTAACGCTTCAATGTCGTGTCGTTGTCCACCCGGCCGCGCTCGTCGAGCACGCCGCAATGGCCGTGGTCGGTGAATTCGTCGAGGCAGGTGTCGGCCATCAGCACCGTCGAGTCGCCGAGGTCCTTGGTCAGGTCGCGCAGCGCGACGTTGAGGATGCCGTCAGGATCTGAGCCCGCCGACCCGACTGCGTCCTTATCCTCGGCGCGGGGCACACCGAACAGCATCAGCCCGCCCACCCCGGCGCTCACCGCGTCGGCCGCGGCCGAACGCAACGAGTCGCGGGTGTGTTGGACGACGCCGGGCATCGAGGCGATCGGCACCGGGTCGTCGATGCCGTCAGCGACGAACATCGGCAACACCAGATGCCTTGGCTCCAGCGAGGTTTGCGCCACCAACCGGCGCAGCGCCGGAGTCGACCGGAGTCGACGCGGGCGTTGCCGGGGGTACATCGTTACCGCCTGCGGCTCTTCTTACGCGGTGGCGGAAGCGCACCCTCGGCGCGCAGCCGGGCAGCGTGCTCGGCCAGCGCCTCGATCAGCGGACCGACCGCGGCGGTTTCGGGTTGCACGTCGACGCGCAGGCCGAATTCGGCGGCGGTCTCAGCGGTTTTCGGGCCGATACAGGCGACGATGGTGCGGGCGTGCGGCTTGCCGGCGATGCCGACCAGGTTGCGCACCGTCGAACTCGAGGTGAAGCACACCGCGTCGAAGCCACCGGTCTTGATCATCTCGCGGGTGGCCGCCGGCGGCGGGGCGGCCCGCACGGTCCGGTAGGCGGTGACGTCCTCGATCTCCCAGCCACGTTCGCGCAGACCCTCGGCCAGCGTCTCGGTGGCGATGTCGGCGCGCGGCAGCAGCACCCGGTTCACCGGGTCGAAAATGCTGTCGTAGTCCGGGAATTCGTCCAGCAAACCCAGCGACGACTGCTCGCCTGAAGGCACCAGCTCGGGGCTGATCCCGAACGCGCGAACCCGGTCTGCGGTCGATTCGCCGACGCAAGCGATCTTCACGCCGGAGAACGCGCGCGCGTCCAGACCGAATTCGCCGAACTTCTCCCACACCGCGCGCACCGCGTTGGTGGAGGTGAACACGACCCATTGGTACCGGCCGTCGACTAGACCCTTGACCGCGCGCTCCATCTGCGCGGGGCTGCGCGGCGGCTCGACGGCGATGGTCGGCACCTCGATCGGCAGCGCGCCGTGCGAGGTCAGCCGGTCGCTCATCTCACCGGCCTGGTCCTTGGTCCGCGGCACCAGCACGGTCCAGCCGTACAGGGCGCGGCTCTCCCACCAGTTCAGCTGGGCTCGGTTGGCGACGGTCTTGCCGATGGTCACGATCACCGGCGACGGCGCCGCGGCGTCGCTGCCCAACAGCAACGTCGAATCGGTCAGCCCGCCCAGCGTCGACTCCACCGAGCGCTGTGCGCAGGTGGTGCCCGACGACGTCACCACGCAGGGGGTGGTGTCGGCGAGGCCGTACTCGATCAGCGTGCGTGCGGCCTCGGCCACGTGCGACGAAGTGGCCTGCAGGATCAGCGGACCCGGTCCGGCGGCCAGGGCGCCCCAGTCCACGTCCCCGCGAACGTCGGCGACCGTGTGCGATGAGCCCAGCGGCAGACCGGCATAGGTCGGCACCGCGTCGCTGGCGGCCAGGCCCGGCACGATCTCGAAGTGCAGGTGGCTGCGAGCAACCGAGTTCACCTCGGTGATCACCGCGTCCAGCGACAACGGGTCGCCGGAGACCAGCCGGACCACGTCGGCGCCAGTGCGGGCTTCGGCGACCAACGTCTTGGCCACCTCGGCCGGATCACCCAAAGCGGGCCGGATGTCCGGCCCCACCGACATCACCGCAGCGGGTTGTTTGTCGGTGTCAGCACCCTCGCTGGTTCCGTTGTCCGACGGCGCAGCCGGCTCAGCCGGTGCGGGCCCGGAGACCGGCGGCAAGTCCTTGCCGATCAACGCCAGCACTGGCTCGGGCACGTCGGGATCAATGAACACCAGGGGGGCATTGGCCAGCACCGCTGCGGCTCGCGTGGTCAGCAGCCCCGGGTCACCAGGACCCGAACCCACGAACATAATGCGGCCGGGCCTCGGCTTACGCCCTCGCGTCGTCATCGTCGCTCCTACCTACCTACCTTGTTGGCGCGCTTGGGTTACCGCGCGCTCGACATGACTTCCCGTGCGCCCAAGTCGAACAGCTCGGCGGCCACCGAGAGCCCGAGCTCCCGTGCCCGATCCGGACTGCCGATCCCGGACGCGCGGATCACGTCAGATCCGTCC
>JAVHWH010000111.1:0-10186 GCA_032159915.1 Mycobacterium sp. | reverse complement strand
CCCCTTTCCAGGCAGTTGGTTGCGCCTACCATCGACTCGCTGAATCGCGTGGACCCGGTGTGCACGGATGCGCTACACCGCCTTCTGGACACGTATTCGACGGTGTCGAACGCGCCGATCGTGATCGCGCTGCGCGGTCCAGCGGTGGTCAGCGTCCGCGGCGGCGCAGGGCAGGTGCGGGCACTTTTACGCGCCATGGTCTGCCAATTAGCTGTGCTGCACAGTCCGGCAACGGTATTGATCGCCGCCGTCGTGACTGACCGCAATCGGCACGACTGGGACTGGCTCAAATGGTTGCCACACAACCGGCACCCTGATGCCTGTGACGACCTCGGAGCTGCCCGGATGCTGTACGCGTCGCTGGCAGCCGCCCGAGAGGCGCTCGACGATGTGATGAGCTCCGACGATCCGACCGTGCCACATCTCGTCGTGGTCGTCGATGACGAGTCCGAGGACCCGACATGGGCTGCAGAGGGCGTCACCTCGCTGATCGTCGAACACCGCGCCCATGAACCCGTGGTCGTGACCGTATCCGGGAAAGACGTTGCGGCACACCCTGATCAGCTCAGCTACGCCGCGGCGCTGTTGTGCGCGCAACGATTGGCGACCTATCGGGCTTGTCACACGGACGCGGCGCCGAACCAGAAGAGGTGGCAGGACCTGGTTGGCATCGACGATGTAATGGCGTATTCACCCTCCGCTCATCACGGCCTCAGGCGTCTTCGTGTTCCGGTCGGCACAGCGGTCACTGGTGCGCCCGTGGAGCTGGACATCAACGAGGCTGCCGCGCACGGCATGGGACCGCACGGACTCTGTATCGGGGCAACGGGTTCGGGGAAATCGGAATTGCTGCGAACGGTCGCGTTGGGAATGATTATCGGCCACTCAGCCGAAGAGCTCAACCTGGTGCTGGTCGACTTCAAAGGTGGTGCGACGTTCTCCGGGCTCGAGTCGGCGCCGCATGTAGCGGCTGTCATCACCAACCTGTCTGACAAGGCAGCGCTGGTCGCTCGAATGCGCGACGCATTGATGGGCGAACTGAACCGCCGCCAGGAGGTGCTTCGCGCGGCCGGCAACCTCGACGGGATCGTGGCCTACCGACGCCGGCGACGGACAGAGGCTCGACTCGGCCCGTTGCCGACGTTGTTCGTCATCGTCGACGAATTCTCCGAACTGCTGACCCAGCAGCCAGATTTCGCCGACGTCTTCGTCGCGATCGGCCGACTGGGACGATCGCTAGGCGTTCACCTGCTGCTGGCAAGTCAACGTCTTGACGAAGGCAGACTGCGGGGCCTGGAATCGCACCTGTCCTATCGGATCTGCCTGAAAACACTGTCACTCAACGAGTCCCGGGCAGTGCTCGGCTCATCGGAGGCCTACGAGCTGCCTGGCACGCCCGGCGCGGCGTACCTTCGGGTCGGCACGGCTGCGCCGGTGCGGTTCCAGACTGCCTTCGTGTCGGGCCATGCCGCGCACCACTCCGGTGCCCGGAAACAAACGGCGCAACAGCGCGATTCGAGATCAGCGCCGGTCCGACTGTTCACCAGTGAACCCGCCGGACCAGTCGTACGTGGGCGCAGCGGACACACGGATTCAGTAGAAAGCCCTACGGTGCTGGAAGCGATCGTCGGACGGCTGTCCGGAGACGGCCCACGAGCACACGAGGTGTGGCTACCTCCGCTCGGATCGGCGCCGGCCTTGAACACTGTGCTGCAGACTGCCGGCCCCGTCCCGGCTTTGACGGTCCCTGTCGGCGTCGTTGACCGGCCGTTCGATCAGCGGCGCACGCCGCTGATCGTCGACTTGTCGCGAGCCGCCGGCCATGTCGCGCTTGTCGGCGCCCCTCAATCCGGCAAGTCGACGGCCTTGCGCACACTGGTCACCGCCCTGGCGGTGAATCACGATCCGCGCGTGATCCAGTTCTATTGCCTCGACTTCGGTGGTGGCGGGTTGGCTTCTGTGCGACATTGGCCGCACGTCGGCTCGGTCGCCGGACGGGCCGATCTGGAGCGGGTGCGCCGCACGATCGCGCGACTCGGCGCTGTCATTCGTTCCCGGGAAACCCTGTTTCGCGAGCATGGCATCGAATCTATCGAGCACTATCGACACCTCAGGGTCAAGCAGGATCCGATATGCGACCGGTTCGGCGATATCTTTCTCATCGTCGACGGATGGTTGAGCCTGCAACGTGAACTCGACACTGCCGAAGGCTCGGTGACGGCGCTCGCCGCTGAGGGTCTCTCCTACGGCGTGCATGTCGTGGTGTCGGCCTCGCGCTGGGCCGAGATTCGGCCGGCCTTGAGAGACCAGATCGGGACCAAGATCGAGCTGCGACTCGGCGACCCGGCCGATTCCGAGTTCAATCGTCGGCGCGCTCAGCAGGTTCCGGAAGGCGAACCTGGGCGGGGGCTGACTCACGACGGCCTGCACATGGTCGTCGCCCTGCCGAGGCTTGATGGCCGCGACGGCAACTCAGGGCTCGCGGAAGCCGGATTACTGGTGGGGGAGCTGCTGCGATCGCGCAACGACGGATGGACCGCGCCTCCGATCGCGGTGCTGCCGCCGCACATCGAGTACGACACGGTGACCGAGCATGCTGGCACCGTTGGCGCGGGACTCGTCGTCGGCATCGAAGAGAACGAAATGAGTTCGGTGGCAATCGATTTGCGTCAACAGCTCCATCTGCTTGTCCTCGGCGACAGTGAATGCGGCAAGACCGCGACATTGCGGGTCGTATGCCGCGAGCTGCAAAGGACAACGACGACGGTGAAGCTGTACATCGTCGACCCGCGGCGCTCGCTGCTCGGCATCGTAGAACCCGGATCCGAAAAGCTCGGCGGCTATGCGGCGTCCGTGGACGAGGTCGGCGAACTCATGCCGCGACTGATGGAGACGCTGCGCCGGCGAATGCCGCCCTCGACCGCCACGCCGACCCAAATCCGCACCAGGTCATGGTGGGCCGGGCCGGAGATTTATGTCCTGGTTGATGATTACGACCTGCTCGCCGCAGCGGGTGGCAACCCGTTGGCGCCGCTGCTGGAGGTACTTCCGTACAGCCGAGACCTTGGATTTCATCTTGTGGTGGCGCGCAGCAGCAGCGGCGCCGCGCGGGCCATGTTCGAGCCACTACTCGCCGCCATGCGCGATGCGTATTGCACGACATTGCTGATGAGCGCAAGCCCAGAAGAGGGATTGACTATCGGGTCGGTGCGGCCGTCACATCTGCCGCCCGGCCGCGGTGTACTGATCCCTCGTCGCGGCGATCCGCAACTGATCCAGGTCGGTTGGACACCAGCACAGTGAGGTCGCACGTCATCGAGGTCGGACCGAGTGCAATCCGTCGATTGTGTTGTGGTGCAACGACCGTCGCGGATACTGAGTCCGAACGGACCGCGTTCGAGAGTATCGACGACCGGATCGCGTTGGTTGAACTTCGGCCGGTCACCGTCGCGTCGCTCTGGGAGGACCTCCTGAGGTCGATCGACTGCGGTACCTCCGACCAGGTGACCGTCGTTCACCCGTCCTGGTGGCCGCCGGCGCGAGTGGGAGTGGTCGGTGCCGCCGTGCGGACCCTGGTTGGCGCCGCCGAGATGCAGCCACGGTCATGGCTGCTCGCTCGAGCTTCGCCAGCCACATCCGAGCTCGACACCCTAATAGTGGAGATAGCCGACGATTTCGTCGTCATCACGGGCACCACGATGATGGCCGAGACCCGGCATGGTGACCCGTTGAAGGTTGCTGAGGCAGTCGCACGTTCGGTCCTCACGATGGCGTCGGATGCCACGGCGACGGTGGTCATCGACGCACCGGCAACAGTGCACGGCGCCGCGAACCTGGCGACGTCAATCGCCAAAAGGCTGCCGGGGTCGTGCGGAATGAACGTCATAGTCGCAGATGACATCCGATTGAGAAGGCTTGCCGGCGAACTGAAGCCGAGAGGTCAGCTCGGCCCTGAGACGGATACCCACCGACGTCCCGGATGGAATGGCCGTCACTGGTCGCGGGCGTTGGTGGTCGTTGTCGTCGCTGTCACCGTGACCGCGGTCGCACAGCAGCGTCGTACGGAACGGTCCGCCGACGATCGCGCGCCGACGACGCTCGCGGTCGAAGGACACGTTGCGCTCGAGGTTCCTACTCGTTGGCCGCTACGGCGCATCGTGGCTGGTCCGGGTTCGGCCCGGTTGCAGATCACGTCACCGATAGATCCTGAGCGGGCGCTGCACGTGACTCAGTCGCGCGTTGCGTTGTCCAGTTTGGACGCCACGGCGGAGTTCATCAAAGGCGCGATCGACTCGGCGCCCGCCGGCGTGTTCGTCGACTTCAACCCGTCAGACCGAAGTGCAGGACGCCCAGCGGTGACCTACCGAGAGATCCGGGCCGGCCACGACATTCGGTGGACAGTGTGGGTGGACAAGGCGGTCCGGATCAGCATCGGCTGCCAGAGCCGCAGTGGTCGTGGCGAGGCCGTGAGCCGGGAGTGTGATGTGGCGCTCCGGTCGGCGCGGGTAGTGGACTGAATGTGGTGGGAACCAGATCCCGCGGGGGTCAGTCTTACTTGTTGTCAGCGCGGGTGGGCCGCGGGATCGGCGGGAAGAGGAACCAGTGAGCGCACCGACGGGCGGCAATGCACTTAGCACCGATTTCGATCTCATGCGCTCGGTCGCCGCGGCGATCGATACCCGCAATGAGGAGATTCGTGCTGCGCTGCAGGCGTTCATCGGCCGCATGGGTGGTGTCCCGCAGTCGGTATGGGGCGGCGCGGCGGCGTCCCGGTTCAAGGACGTCGTGCATCGGTGGAACGCAGAGTCGATGAAGCTGCATCAAGCACTCCAGGGCATCGCCGAAACCATCCGCTACAACGAAGTCGCGCTGCGGGACGCCGCCGACAGTCATGCAGCACACATCGGCTCCGCGGCCGGAAACCTCTGAGGCCAGGCAACAATGGACACGCGGCTGTCATACAACTTCGACGAGATCGAGGCTTCTGTCCGCCAGGAAATTCACACCGCGTCGGCGCGTTTCAACACTGCTCTGGAAGAACTGCGAGCGCAGGTCGCGCCACTGCAGGAACTGTGGACCCGCGAAGCGGCGACCGCCTACCACGGCGAGCAGATCAAGTGGCATCAAGCCGCTACCGCGCTCAATGACATCTTGGTCGACCTGGGCAACGCAGTACGCGATGGCGCTGACGATGTTGCAGCTGCTGACCATCGAGCCGCGGGCGTGTGGTCCCGAACGGGACGCTGAACCCGCGAAGACTCTGCGCGGTTCCGTCGGACTGGAGAGACCGGCGGAACCGCGCAGCTCCTGTTTCTGTGCGGCTTAAGGGACCGGATCAATGGCTGGCTCCTAGGCGGCGTTATGCCCTTGCCACGTGCTCTCCGTCGGGGCCTTCTCAGCCCCGGGCCGGCTGGTCCGCGCTGGGCGTAAGTAAGCGGCATCCGCGTGCGCATCGTCCTGCTTCGCCCGGTCCAAAAGCTCGTGGAAGCCGGCCCATGCCGCTGCGAGGGTGGCGATCACCAACACCGCACCGATCAACACCACCGGGTCGACGAAGGTCAGCAGCAAGGTCACGACGATAAGGCCCCACAGCAGCTCGGCACGGTTGCTCCAGAGCCTGTCGGTAAACGATCGGCCCGTCCGCCCGGGTCCAGAAACCTCGCTGGTTGGCATGTTGACCTCCCCAGATTTAAAGTCACTACGATTTTTACTACCCTACGCTTCGCCGATTCGTGATCTGCACCATGCGGACGGAAGTTGGGGTGCTCGCAGCGACCGCGCGTCGATGGGCACCGCGGGCGGCGTTTTGACCTGCGCGGATATCCGCCGGTAAGGTTCTCCATTGGCGTGCGGTACGCCGGGACTCGGGTCAATGTCGGTCGCCGAGAACATCCCAAGCCGCAAGCGTTTGACCGGCACCCGGGTCACCGGGATCCACTACGGGCTCAAGGCCCGAAGATGAGAGGTAAGCGCTGTGTCCACCTACGCGCCCAAGGCGGGTGACACCACGCGGACGTGGTACGTCATCGACGCCCAGGACGTAGTGCTCGGTCGCCTTGCCGTCGCGGCAGCCAATCTGCTGCGCGGCAAGCACAAGCCGACATTCACGCCCAACACCGACGGCGGTGACTTCGTCATCATCGTCAACGCCGAAAAGGTCGCCCTCAGCGGCGACAAACAACACAAGAAGCTGGCCTACCGTCACTCGGGTTATCCGGGCGGCCTGAGAAGCCGCACGATCGGCGAGTTGCTGGACAAGCACCCCGATCGGGTCGTCGAGAAGGCGATCGTCGGCATGATTCCCAAGAACAAGCTCGGCCGTCAGATCAAGCGCAAGCTGCACGTCTACGCCGGTCCGCAGCATCCCCACGCTGCTCAGCAGCCGACTCCGTACGAGATCAAGCAGGTGGCCCAGTGACCGAAACCCCAGCAACCGAGACCGAGGTCGTCGACGAGGCCGTCGAGGAAGCCCAACAGGCCCCCGACGCCGCTGAGACCGTCGAAGCCGCGGCCGCGGCTCCGCGCGAAAACTCCGTCTTCATCGAGCGCCCGATCCAAACCGTCGGCCGCCGCAAGGAAGCCGTGGTGCGGGTTCGCCTGGTGCCCGGCACCGGCAAGTTCGAGCTCGACGGCCGCAGCCTCGAGGCGTACTTCCCGAACAAGGTGCACCAGCAGCTGATCAAAGCCCCGCTGGTCACCGTCGACCGGGTGGATGCCTTCGACGTCTTCGCCCATCTCGACGGCGGCGGCCCGTCCGGCCAGGCCGGCGCGCTGCGTCTGGCGATCGCCCGGGCGCTGATCATCGTCCAGCCCGAGGACCGGCCCGCGCTGAAGAAGGCGGGCTTTTTGACGCGTGACCCGCGTGCCACCGAGCGCAAGAAGTACGGCCTGAAGAAGGCCCGCAAGGCGCCGCAGTACAGCAAGCGCTGATCCAGGCGGCGATCACGGCCGCGTACCAGTTGGATGGCACTCCGGCATTTCCTTTTGTCGTGCGTGTGCGCGGTCACCAACTGTGAGAGGTTTGACCGCATGGGTCGACTATTCGGCACTGATGGCGTCCGCGGGGTCGCCAATCGCGAGCTCACCGCCGAGCTCGCGTTGGCCCTCGGCGCCGCGGCCGCTCGACAGCTGACCAGGTCGGGCAGCGGACGCCGACGTGTCGCGGTGATCGGCCGCGACCCCCGGGCCAGCGGCGAAATGCTCGAGGCGGCGGTAATCGCTGGTCTGACCAGCGAAGGCGTCGACGCACTGCGCTGCGGCGTGCTGCCGACCCCGGCGGTGGCCTACCTGACCCACGCCTACGACGCCGACTTCGGCGTGATGATCTCCGCGTCGCACAACCCGATGCCCGACAACGGAATCAAGATCTTCGGGCCGGGCGGGCACAAGCTCGACGATGCGACCGAGGACCAGCTCGAGGACCTGGTTGCATCCGGGCCCGGGCTACGTCCCATCGGCTCGGACATCGGCCGCGTGATCGACGCCGAAGACGCGCTGGACCGTTATCTGCGCCAGGTCGGCAAAGCCGGCACCGTCCAGCTCAACGGGCTGACCGTGGTGGTCGACTGCGCCCACGGCGCCGCCTCGACCGCTGGGCCGCGCGCCTACCGCGCCGCCGGTGCGCGTGTCATCGCGATCAATGCCGAACCCAACGGCCTCAACATCAACGACCGCTGCGGCTCGACGCACCTGGATGTGCTGCGCTCGGCGGTTCTGGAGCACGGCGCCGATCTAGGGCTGGCGCACGACGGCGACGCCGACCGCTGCCTGGCCATCGACGCGGCCGGCGAGGTCATCGACGGCGACGCCATCATGGTGATCCTGGCGCTGGCGATGCAGGAGGCCGGCGAGCTGGCCGGCAACACGCTGGTCGCGACCGTGATGAGCAATCTCGGTCTGCACTTGGCGATGCGCGCGGCTGGGGTCGAGGTTCGCACCACCAGTGTCGGCGACCGGTATGTGTTGGAAGAGCTCCGATCCGGCAACTTCAGCCTCGGCGGGGAGCAATCCGGCCACATCGTGCTGCCCACATTGTCGACCACCGGTGACGGCATCCTGACCGGCCTGCGGCTGATGTCCCGGATGGCGCAGACCGGGACTTCGCTGGCCGCCCTGGCGTCGGCGATGCACGCCCTGCCGCAAGTGCTGATCAACGTCGACGTCGCAGACAAGGCCGCCGCCGTTGCCGCGCCATCGGTGCAAACCGCGGTGCAGCAGGTCGAGGACGAACTTGGTGACACCGGTCGAATCCTATTGCGCCCGTCGGGAACCGAACAGATGATCCGGGTGATGGTGGAGGCCGACGACGAGCACGTCGCTCACCGGCTGGCCGCCCACGTCGCCGACAAGGTGCGCGCCACCCGATAACTGCCTGACTGACGGACGGAACCTCGGCGCAGCCCGTTTCGTCGAAACGGTTATGGCACAACGAGACGCATTCGTCGACGCTGCAGCTGTTCACGCTGTCGCGAACCGATTTGACGACGCAGCACATCTCATCGACGGCGCGGTGCGCACCCACTTCGGCAGGCTGGCATTCGACGGCACGACTTCGGGCCGCGCCTACATCGGCCAGGGTGACGCGTTGCGGTTCGCCTTGCATCGCCTCAGCGGCGAGCTCGCACAGTGGGCCCGGGCCAGCATGGAGGTCGCCGCGTCGCTGCGGGCCAGCGCCGACCGTTACGACGACGCCGATCGGCTCGGCGCCGCGCGGATCGCGTGAGCGGCACATGAGTGAGCGCTATGACGTGGCGGCGCGGCTCGCCGAAGGTGAGTCGGCCGTCGAGCACACCCAGACCTACGTGCGGGCCTGTCAGGCGCTGGGCTACCAGCAACCGGACCTCACCGCGCACCCGTCGCAGGTAGAGGACTGGTACCAGACCGAAGCAGGCCTCGACCTGCGAGTGCTCGACGGGGATATCGCCGAGCTCCGAGCCGCGGTCACCGCGATCGAGGAGGCGTTGTGGGTGCAGCGCACCCAGGTCACCGAGCTGGCTGCGGCGTGGCGAGGTTCGGGTGCAGAATCGGCAGCACGGTTCCTTCAGCAACACTGCGACGCCGCCGCGGAGGTAGCCGCCCATGTTCGCGCCGCCGCCGGGCAGTGCGCAACACTGCGCGACGACGTGTGGCAGGCAGTCGACGGCAAGGTGGCGACCACTGTCGCCATCGACGAACGCCGGGCGGCCGAGCGCTCGACATGGCTGGGCGCCGCCCATGCCTTTACGGCAGGCTCAGGGGACCGGTCGGCGGCTGAACTGGTGATTCACCAGCATGTAATGCCCTACGTGGACAACGACATTCGTAACGACTGGCTCGCGGCGATGAGTTCGGCGAATGCCTCCGTGGCGGCGTCCTACGATACGGCCATCCATACGCTGGCCTCGGCGCGTGACGTCTGCTTCGACATTCCCGGCGATCTGGGACCGAGTTGGCAACCGGCATCCGGTGAGCGTTCGGGTGTGGAGGCGATGCCCGCAACATCGTTGCCCGTTGGCCCGTCGCCCACCAGCCCAGTGCCGACCATGCCGGCCGCCGCCCCGCCCCCTGCGCCGCCGGTGCCCGAAGCTGCACAGGCACGTCCGGTCGCCGATGACCCGGCATCGACGTCGGCGGGGATGACGGATCCGCTCGGTGACATATCCGGTATGCCCGCCGGCGCAGGCGGTCTCGGCGGACTTGGCGGTATGACCAGCGGAATTGGCGGCGTGGTCGGGAGCATCGTCGACAGTATCGGCAGCTTGCTGGGCTCACTGGCCGGCGGGTTCGGCGGTGATGCCGACGTCGGAGATGACCCGGCAGGCCTCGACGATGCCGACGATGCTCACGATGCCGGCGATGCGGACGATCCTCTGATCGATGACACCGACAAGCCAGACGACGCGGCCAAACCGGTCGACGCCGCTGGTGTGGAACCCACGGCGCCCGTGGTGATCGAGAATCCGCCCGCTACCGCCGAAGTCGTTGGCGAGCCTGCGGATCAGGCCGCTCCGTCGACTGGTGCTGAGCCGGCAGCCGAGCAGCCTCCACCGGTCGCTGCGCCGCCGGCCGACGGGTCAACGCCGTGTGAGATCGCCGAGGATCAACTGCCCCAAGTGGGACAATGACTCAGCCTTTGAGCAACGCGACGAACTTCTCCTCGGGCGTCAACGCTGCGGCTTCCTCACCGATGGGCACGGTCCTCGGAAGT
>JAVHWH010000110.1:0-18456 GCA_032159915.1 Mycobacterium sp. | reverse complement strand
GCCTTCATCTCCGCCATCCAAGACGCGTCGGCCGGTCGGATGGATCACCTTGACGACGCGCTCGCCGCCGACCTCGCCGCGCTGCGCGACGCGGCCACCGCCGCGCGGTCGACCATCGACACCACACCCACCGACCCCAGGGCCGCCGCGGCCCGCTCCGAGGCGGTCGCCAGCCTTGCCGAGATCGCGGACACCGCAACACGGATCCTGGCGTCGTTCGGGCCGGGGATACCCGACCGGACCGACGTGGTCTGGCTCGACCATGAGGACAACCGCGGCTCCACGCGAACCGTCCTGCGAGTCGCGCCGCTGTCGGTGGCCGGACTCCTGCGCACCCGGCTGTTCGCCGACTCAACCGCGGTGCTCACCTCGGCCACCCTGACCGTCGGCGGCTCCTTCGACGCCATGGCGGAGGCGTGGGGCCTCGCGGATGCCGAGACGCCGTGGCGTGGGCTCGACGTCGGATCGCCGTTCCAGCATGCCAAGGCGGGCATCCTTTACGTTGCGGCGCAGCTGCCGCCGCCCGGGCGCGACGGGACCGGCACCGCCGAGCAGCTGACCGAGATCGCCGAGCTCATCACCGCGGCCGGCGGGCGGACGCTCGGACTGTTCTCGTCGATGCGCGCGGCACGCGCGGCCGCCGACGCGATGGCTGAGCGATTGTCGACGCCGGTGTTGTGTCAGGGCGAGGACAACACCGCCACGCTCGTCGAGCAGTTTGCCGCCGACCCTTCGACGTCGCTGTTCGGCACGTTGTCGCTGTGGCAGGGCGTCGACGTGCCGGGCCCGTCGCTGTCGCTGGTCATCATCGACCGCATCCCCTTTCCACGGCCTGACGATCCGCTGCTGTCAGCCCGGCAGCGCGCGGTGGCCGCCGCCGGGGGCAACGGATTCATGGCCGTCGCGGCCAGCCACGCCGCGCTGCTGCTGGCCCAAGGCGCGGGCCGGTTGCTGCGCGGCATCGACGATCGTGGGGTGGTCGCGGTGCTGGACTCCCGGATGGCGACCGCCCGCTACGCCAGCTACCTGCGCGCCTCGCTGCCGCCGTTCTGGGCCACCACGGACTCGGCCGCGGTGCGCGCGGCGCTGACCCGGCTCACCGCCCCCGACTACGCCAGCGTGACCAAACCGAGCTCGGCGCCCGAGGCCAGCATCGGGTGATGCGGTAGGACCCGCACGGTGTAGCCCACCGACCCGGCAACCGGCAGCGGAGTCGTCGTCGCGAAGACGTGATCCCCGCCCGACGCGGTGCCGGTGTAGGGCATGTCGACGGTGACCGGTTCCACCAGTACGTCGCCGTTTTCCACCCTGCCCAGCACCGCCTGGACGGTGACCTCGTCGGGCCGCAGCCCCGCCAGCTGGACGGTTGCGGTCAAAGTGAGCTTCGACCCGAGCACCGGCGTGTCCGGCAGCCCGGTGCTGTCGACGTCGGTGATGTCGATGTGCGGCCACGCCTCGAAGGCGCGGCGCCGGTAGTCGGCCAGATCGCGGGCCGGACCGAAGTGGACCTGACCGTCGCCGTCGACCGACACCGTGCCGCGCAGCGACTGCGCCGCCGGCAGGTAGTAATTCTCGGTGTAGTCGCGAACCATCCGTGAGGCCAACACCTTCGGGCCGAGCGTCTGCAGGGTATGGCGGACCATTTCGATCCACCGGCGTGGCACACCGAGTTCGTCGCGCTCGTAAAACTTCGGCGCGACCGACTTCTGCAGCAGGTCGTAGAGGGCGGCGGCTTCCAGGTCGTCGCGGCGTTGGTCATTGATCACCCCGGAGGCCGACGGGATCGCCCAGCCGTTCTCGCCGTCGTACCACTCGTCCCACCAGCCGTCGAGGATCGACAAGTTGAGGCCGCCGTTGAGCGCGCTCTTCATTCCCGAGGTGCCACACGCCTCGAGCGGTCGCAGCGGGTTGTTCAGCCAGACGTCACAGCCCCAATACAGCAGCCGGGCCATCGACATGTCGTAGTCGGGCAGGAACGCAATCCGGTGTCGCACCTCGGGCCGGTCGGCGAACTGGACCACCTGCTGGATCAGCGCCTTGCCGCCGTCGTCGGCCGGGTGGGACTTACCGGCGACGATCAGCTGGATCGGCTTGTCGCGGTCGAGCAGCAGTTTTTCCAGCCGGTCGGGGTCGCGCAGCATCAAGGTCAGGCGCTTGTAGGTGGGCACCCGGCGGGCGAACCCGATCGTCAGCACATCCGGGTCGAAAGCCGTGGAGATCCAGCCCAATTCGGCTTCGGGAGCCCCGCGAACCAGCCAACTGCGATGCAGCCGCGCCCGGACATCCTCCACGAGCAGAGCGCGGAGCTGTGACCGGATCCACCACAGGTGACCGCCGTCGACTTCGTTGACCCGCAGCCAGACTCCGGGGTCGCTGAACGAGTCCGACCCGGCCAACTCCTGGCCCAGCTGCAACCATTGCGGAGCCGCCCAGGTCCGGGCGTGAACGCCGTTGGTGATCGACCCGATCGGCACCTCGTTCACGTCGAAGCCGGCCCACAGCTCGTTGAACATGTTCCGGCTGACCTTGCCGTGCAGCAGCGAGACACCGTTGGCGCGCTGGGCGAGCCGCAGGCCCATGTGGGCCATGTTGAACTTGTCCGGATCGTCCTCGGCACCCAACGCGAGAATCTGCCCGACCGGCACGCCGGGCAGCAACACCGACCCGGCGCTGACACCCGCGCCGTCTGCGGAGCTGCCGGCGAAATACCGCTGCACCATCTCCACCGGGAATCGGTCGATACCGGCCGGCACCGGGGTGTGGGTAGTGAACACCGTGCTGGACCGCACCACGGTCAGCGCGGTGTCGAAATCCAGGCCGGCGTCGACGAGTTCACGAATCCGCTCCGCGCCCAGGAAGCCGGCGTGGCCCTCGTTCATGTGGAACACCTCGGGCGCGGGCAGTCCTTCGATCGCGGTGAACGCGCGAATGGCCCGCACGCCGCCGATTCCGGCGAGGATCTCCTGCTGCATGCGGTGTTCCTGGTCGCCGCCGTACAGGCGGTCGGTGACCCCACGCATATCGTGCTCGTTCTCGGGGATGTCGGAGTCCAGCAGCAGCAGCGGCACCCGACCGACCTGGGCGACCCAGATCCGCGCGCGCAGCGAAGCGGCCTCCGGCAGCGCCAACTCGACCAGTGCCGGCGCGCCCGCGGCGTCGGTCAGCAGACGCAGCGGCAGCCCCGCCGGATCCAGCGCCGGGTAATTCTCGTGTTGCCAGCCGTCCGCGGTCAGCGACTGCCGGAAGTAGCCGGAACGGTAGTACAGGCCGACCGCGATCAGCGGCAGCCCGAGATCGGATGCGGCCTTGAGGTGGTCGCCGGCCAGGATTCCCAATCCGCCCGAGTAATTTGGCAGCACCTCGGCGACGCCGAATTCCATCGAGAAGTACGCGATGCCGTTGGGCATCGCGGTGCCGTTGCTCTGTTGCTGCTGGTACCACTGCGGGCGGCTCAGATAGTCGTCGAGTTCGGCGGACAAACTGTCCAGCCAGTCCAGGAACCCGCCGTCAAGCGCCAACTCGTCGAGTCGGGCCGGGCTGACCGCGCCGAGCAAGGCGACCGGATCCTGCCCGCACTGGGCCCATAACGCCGGGTCGATCGCCGCGAAGAGATCCTGGGTCGGCTTGTCCCAGGACCATCGCAGGTTGGTGGACAGCTGTTCCAGCGCCGCCAGGCGTTCCGGAAGGTGGGCACGCACCGTGAACCGGCGAAGGGCTTTCACGCGTCATCACCTTACTGACGCGAGGGCAGGTTCCGCCTCCGGAACGACGCGCGCGACCAGACGCCAGGTGTGGCTCGACACTACGGTGGGTACTGGGCGCAGGAGGCTGCCACGAGGCCGGCCGAAGATGCGCAGGTCGCGATTCGACCGCGCCCAAGACGACAACCGACTAGCTCAGAAGGAGTATCGGTGCCCGGTCGTGTCGAGATCGATGACGTCGCTCCCGTCGTATCGTGCGGCGCCTATCCCGCGAAAGCTGTGGTCGACGAGGTGATTCCGGTGCGCGCGGCGGTCTGGCGCGAAGGCCACGACGCGGTGGCGGCCACGCTGGTGGTGCGCTACCTCGGGCCGCGCTATCCGCAGGCGGGCGAGACGCGCCGGCTCAAGGCGGTGCAGGCACCCGCGAAGGCGCCCCCAGCGGTCGAGTCGACCGCTGAGCCGGTCGCGCGGGTCAAGCCGTTGAACGTGCCGATGTTTCCCGACGCCGTCGAGCCCTACGTGTTTCACGCTGCCTTTACTCCGGATGCGGTCGGACTCTGGACCTATCGGGTGGACGGCTGGGGGGACCCGATCCACACCTGGCGCCACGCCGTCGAGGCCAAACTCGACGCCGGTCAGGGCGAGAGCGAAATGTCCAACGACCTGCTGGTCGGGGCGCAGCTGTTCGAGCGCGCGGCGACCGGGGTTCCCCGCGGCCAGCGTGAGCCGCTGCTGAAGGCCGCGGAGGTGTTGCGAAGTCCCGGCGACCCGGTTACGCGCGCCGCACCCGCATTGAGCACCGAGATTGCCAAGCTCCTGGCGCAGTATCCGCTGCGCGAGCTGGTCACCCGCGGCGAGCAATACGGCGTGTGGGTCGACCGACCGCCGGCCCGCTTCGGGTCCTGGTACGAGATGTTCCCGCGCTCGACCGGTGGCTGGGACGCCGAAGGCAACCCGGTGCACGGCACTTTCGCCACGGCGGCGGCAGCTCTGCCGCGCATCGCAAAGATGGGGTTCGACGTGGTGTACCTGCCGCCTATTCACCCGATCGGCAAGGTGCACCGCAAGGGCCGCAACAACACCGCGACTGCCGCGCCCGGTGACGTCGGGTCGCCGTGGGCGATCGGCAGCGATGAGGGCGGTCACGACGCGGTGCACCCGCAACTCGGCACGATCGCCGACTTCGACAAATTCGTTGCCGCCGCCCACGAGCTCGGCTTGGAGGTGGCGCTCGACCTGGCACTGCAGTGCGCGCCGGATCACCCGTGGGCCAAGGACCACCGTCAATGGTTCACCGAGTTGCCGGACGGCACCATCGCCTACGCCGAGAATCCGCCGAAGAAGTACCAGGACATCTACCCGATCAACTTCGACAACGATCCCGCCGGCCTCTACGACGAAGTGCTCCGGGTGGTTCGGTATTGGATGGACCACGGCGTCAAGATCTTTCGCGTCGACAACCCGCACACCAAGCCACCCAACTTCTGGGCCTGGTTGATCGCTCAAGCCAAAGCGGCCGACCCGGACGTGCTGTTCCTGGCGGAGGCGTTCACCCCACCGGCTCGCCAATATGGTTTGGCCAAGCTGGGATTCACCCAGTCCTACACCTACTTCACCTGGCGTACCTCAAAGCAGGAACTCACCGAGTTCGGAGAGCAGATCCCCGAAATCGCGGACTACCGTCGGCCCAACCTCTTCGTCAACACCCCCGACATCCTGCATGCCAGCCTCCAGCACAACGGGCCGGGCATGTTTGCCATCCGCGCGGTGCTGGCGGCAACCATGAGCCCCACCTGGGGGGTGTATTCCGGCTACGAGCTCTTCGAGGGCCAGGCCGTCACCGAGGGCAGCGAGGAGTACCTCGACTCGGAAAAATACGAGCTACGGCCCCGCGACTTCGCCGGCGCGCTGGCAGCCGGACGATCGCTGGAGCCATTCATCGCACGGTTGAACAACATTCGTCGCCTGCATCCGGCTCTTGCGCAACTGCGCAACATCACCTTCCATGCCATCGACAACGACGCGCTGCTGGCCTACAGCAAGTTCGACCCGAGCACCGGTGACTGCGTGCTCGTCGTCGTGACGCTCAACGCTTTCGGTCCCGAACAAGCCACCTTGCGGTTGGACATGGCCGCGTTGGGTATGGAGCCCTATGAACGGTTCTGGGTGCGCGACGAGATCACCGGCGAGGAGTACCAGTGGGGTGCGGCAAATTACGTCCGCCTAGATCCTGGCCGTGCCGTCGCTCACGTCATCAACATGCCGCTCGTACCGTCCGAAGCACGAATCCCGCTGCTGTGCCGGAGGTAAAACCGGAAATGAAGTCCACCGAAGACGTCGCCCAAGCCCGCCTGGCGCCCGAGTCCAGTGACCTGGCCCGGCTGGTAGCCGGCGAACACTACAATCCGCACGGCGTCCTGGGCGCGCACGAATACGGCGACCACACCGTCATCCGCGCGTTCCGCCCGCACGCCACCGAAGTGGTCGTCCTTGTCGGCGACGACCGTCTGCCGATGCAGCACATCGACTCCGGACTGTTCGCCGTGGCGCTGCCGTTCGTCAACCTGATCGACTACCGCCTCGAGGTGAGCTACGAGCACGGTGAGCCGCAAAAGGTCGCCGACGCCTACCGATTCCTGCCGACGCTGGGCGAAGTCGACCTGCACCTGTTCAACGAAGGTCGCCACGAACGACTGTGGGAAGTCCTTGGCGCCCACCCACGTTCCTTCACCACCGCCGACGGCACGGTGAACGGGGTGTCGTTCGCGGTATGGGCCCCTAACGCCAAGGGCGTCTCCCTCATCGGTGAATTCAACGGATGGAACGGCAATGAGGCTCCGATGCGCACGCTCGGCTCGTCGGGCGTCTGGGAGTTGTTCTGGCCCGATTTCCCCCGTGACGGCCTGTACAAATTCCGGGTGCACGGTGCCGACGGGTCGATCACCGACCGCGCCGACCCGATGGCGTTCGCGACAGAGGTACCACCGCAGACCGCATCTCGAGTGCACGTCAGCGACTATCGCTGGAGTGACGACTCCTGGATGACGGCCCGCGCTTCGCGCAATGCGGTATTCGAGCCGATGAGCACCTACGAAGTGCACCTCGGCTCGTGGCGACCGGGCTTGTCTTATCGCGACCTCGCCCGCGAGCTGACGGATTACGTCGTGGCTCAGGGCTTTACCCACGTCGAACTGCTGCCTGTCGCTGAGCACCCGTTTGGGGGATCGTGGGGATACCAGGTGACGTCGTATTACGCGCCGACGTCGCGGTTCGGCACGCCTGACGAGTTACGTGCGCTCATCGACGCGCTGCACCAAGCCGGCATCGGAGTGATCGTCGACTGGGTGCCCGCCCACTTCCCCAAGGACGCCTGGGCGTTGGGGCGTTTCGACGGCACCCCGCTCTACGAGCATTCGGATCCACGTCGCGGCGAGCAACTCGACTGGGGCACTTACGTGTTCGACTTCGGCCGGGCCGAGGTACGCAACTTCCTGGTCGCCAACGCGTTGTACTGGCTCGAGCAGTACCACGTCGACGGCCTACGGGTGGATGCCGTCGCATCGATGCTCTACCTGGACTACTCACGCCCAGAAGGCGGTTGGACGCCCAACATCTACGGCGGCAGGGAGAACCTGGAAGCCGTTCAGTTCCTGCAGGAGATGAACGCCACCGCCCACAAGGCGGCGCCCGGCATCGTCACGATCGCCGAGGAGTCGACCTCGTGGCCCGGTGTCACCCGGCCGACCAACGTTGGCGGACTTGGCTTTTCGATGAAGTGGAACATGGGCTGGATGCACGACACGCTCGACTACGTCGGCCGCGACCCGATCTACCGCACCTATCACCACCACGCGATCACCTTCTCCATGTTGTACGCATTCAGCGAGAACTTCGTCCTGCCGATCAGTCACGACGAAGTCGTGCACGGCAAGGGCACGCTGTGGGGGCGGATGCCCGGCAACGACCACGCGAAAGCCGCCGGGCTGCGCAGCCTGCTGGCCTACCAGTGGGCGCACCCGGGCAAGCAGCTGCTGTTCATGGGTCAGGAATTCGGGCAGCGCGCTGAATGGTCCGAAGAGCGTGGCCTGGACTGGTTCCAACTCGACGAGAACAGCTTCTCCAACGGAATCTCGCAGCTGGTGCACGATCTCAACGACATCTACCGCAACTCCTCGGCGCTGTGGAGTCAGGACATCAAGCCCGAGGGCTATTCCTGGATCGACGCCAACGACGCCGCCAACAACGTGTTGAGCTTCTTGCGGTACGGCAGCGACGGCTCGGTGATGGCGTGTGTGTTCAACTTTTCCGGCGCCGAACACAGCGGCTACCGCCTCGGCCTGCCCGGCGCCGGACGGTGGCGCGAAGTGCTCAACACCGACGCCACCGTCTACAACGGCAGTGGGATCGGCAACCTGGGCGGGGTCGATGCGACCGACGATCCATGGCACGGTCGTCCGGCGTCGGCGCTGCTGGCGTTGCCGCCGATGTCAGCGTTGTGGCTGGAACCCGAAAAACCGGCTTAATACAGCGCGTTAGCGAGGTTGCGCCGCCCCGCGATGACGTCGGGGTCGGCGGGATCGAACAACTCGAACAGCTCGATCAGGCGGGTGCGCACCGACGTCCGCTCGTCACCGGAGGTCCGTCGCACCAACGCGACCAGACGATCGAAAGCGCCGGCCACATCCTGGCTGAGCAGCTGTACGTCGGCGGCGGCGAACGCGGCCTCGATGTCCCCAGGCGCGGCGTCGGCGGCGGCGACCGCCTCCGGTCCGTGCGCAGTCGCCCGCATCAGAAAGACGATTTGACGCACCGCGCCCTTGGCTTCGGCATGGTTGGGGTCGGTGTCCAGAATCGCCTGATACGAGTCCAGTGCGGCACCGAGGTCGTTGTCCTCGAGTTGCCGGCGCGCTTGCGCGAGAGCCGGGTCGACTTCCTCGGGCTCGTCGGCATCTGCTCCCCCGGTCAGCTTTCCCGCCGTCGCCGACAGCAGCGAGTCGACCCAGCGGCGTAACTGCTCCGGCGGCTGAGCCCCCTGGAAGCTGGAAAGCGGCTGTCCGGCGGCCAACGCCACGACGGTAGGGACCACCTCGACGCCGAAAATCTGCGCCACCCGCGGCGAGACGTCGACGTTGACGGTGGCCAGCGCCCACTTCCCGTTGTCGGTCTCGGCCAGAGCGGACAACGCGTCGGCCAGTTGCAGGCAGACCTCACTGCGCGGCGACCACAGCAGCACGACCACCGGCACCTGGTTGGAGCGCAGCAGCACTTCTTCTTCGAAGTTGGTCTCGTTGACCTCGACGCCGCCCACCGCTGAGGCCGGGCCGTCCCCGCGGTTCTGGCCGCTGGCGGGGGGAGGTTGCTTGAGGGCGGACAGATCGACCGCGCCGGCCAATGCGGGCCCGATCGGGGGACGTGGACGGCTCACGTGATCAAGTTTGGCACGGCGCCGTCTAGCCCGTCTCATCCGGTTGCAACGGCCCTATGAGCAACATCACACCAATAGTCGGCAAGCCCCCGCCGTCACGCATCCAGCAAACTTCTGGACGAGTGTCCAGGGAGACGAACCTCAAACCGTACTGGCCGGTAACTAGCCGGCGCGCAGGATCAGCGCATCGCCCTGACCGCCCGCGCCGCACAGCGCAGCAACGCCGTAGCCGGAGCCGCGGCGGGCCAATTCAAGCGCCACGTGCAGGGCGATCCGGGCGCCCGACATGCCGATCGGGTGTCCGATCGCGATGGCCCCGCCGTTGACGTTCACGATCTCAGGGTCGAGACCCAGCTCTTGGGTCGAAGCCAGCGCGACCGCCGCGAACGCCTCGTTGATCTCCACCACCTCAAGCTGATCGACCGAGATGCCTTCCCGTTCGACCGCCTTCTTGATCGCGTTGGCCGGCTGCGATTGCAGCGTCGAGTCGGGACCGGCCACCACACCGTGAGCACCGATCTCGACCAGCCAGGTCAGGCCCAACTCGATCGCCTTGTCCTTGTTCATCACGACCACCGCCGCTGCCCCGTCGGAGATCTGCGAGGCCGAACCGGCGGTGATGGTGCCGTCCTTGCGGAATGCCGGCTTGAGACCGGCCAACGATTCGGTGGTGGTGTTGGCCCGAATGCCCTCGTCCTCGGTGAACTGCAGCGGATCGCCCTTGCGTTGCGGGATGCTCACCGGCACCACCTCGTCGGCGTACACGCCGTCCTTCCAGGCCGCAGCGGCCTTCTGGTGGGACCGCGCCGCGAACTCGTCCTGCTGCACCCGGGTGAACTTGTCGACGTCGTTGCGCTGCTCGGTGAGCGCGCCCATCGGCTGGTCGGTGAAGACGTCGTGCAGGCCGTCGTAGGCCATGTGGTCACGCACGGTGACATCGCCGTATTTGTATCCGGAGCGGCTGTCGATCAGCAGGTGCGGGGCCTTGGTCATCGACTCCTGGCCGCCGGCAACCACCACGTCGAACTCTCCGGCGCGGATCAGCTGGTCAGCTAGGGCGATGGCATCGATTCCGGACAGACACATCTTGTTGATGGTCAGCGACGGCACGTCCCAACCGATGCCCGCCGCAACGGCTGCTTGCCGCGCCGGCATCTGCCCGGCTCCGGCGGTCAGCACCTGGCCCATGATCACGTACTCGACCAACGACGCCGGCACGTTGGCTTTCTCCAACGCGCCATTGATCGCGATGGCACCCAGATCGCTCGCGCTGAAGTCCTTCAGCGAGCCCATCAGCTTGCCAATCGGGGTGCGGGCTCCAGCAACGATCACCGACGTGGTCATGACTACCTCCGAAGCGGGGTTGGACAGCCGATCGATCAGATCGGGAGAAGCGGATTTGTTCTCTCCAGGTTACCGTTGCGTGATGAGCACCGATCAAGTTGACACCCGTCGAGTACTCAGCACCGCTCTGGTGACGGCAGTCGACCACGTCGGCATCGCGGTCCCCGACCTCGATGTGGCGATCGCGTGGTACCACGACCATCTCGGCATGATCGTCTTGCACGAGGAGGTCAACGACGATCAAGGCATTCGCGAGGCGATGCTGTCGGTGCGCGGGGCGGCGGTCGGCAGCGCGCAGGTCCAGCTGATGGCCCCGCTCGACGACTCGTCAGCGATCGCGAAGTTCCTCGACAAGCGTGGTCCCGGCATCCAGCAACTGGCTTACCGGGTCAGCGACTTGGACGCCCTCAGCGAGCGGCTGCGCGAGCAGGGGATCAGGCTGCTCTATGACGCACCCCGTCGTGGCACAGCGCATTCGCGGATCAACTTCATCCACCCCAAGGACGCCGGCGGCGTCCTGATCGAGCTGGTCGAACCGGCCGAGGATTCCGACTCCGCGCACTGACGGTTCACGACCATTTTCCTTTCAAGACCACCGCCGGGTCGGCCCGCGCGTAGCCCGGTTGGCCCAGCAGGGCGTGTGCCAGTGCCGCCGGTCGTCGACGGCCACCTCACCGAAATCTGCCAGCCACACCACCACGTGCGCCGTGTTCGACCGTATGACGTGGTCGCAACCCGGGCAGCGATAGGTCTTGAGCGCTCGCGCGGCGGCCACCGGTCGCACCTCGTAGTCGTGACCGTCCGGCCCGGCTTCCACCCGACGCGGAACCGGCAGCGGCGGATGCGACTGCTGCCCACGCGGTGAACTGCGGCGCCGAGCCATGCCAGCAGTCTAGTGAGGCAGTTCAGAACAGCCGGAACTCATCGGAGTCCATGCCGCGCATCTTGTCATAGTCCAGTGTCAGACAACGGATTCCACGGTCGTTCGCCAGCGTTTTTGCTTGCGGCTTGATTTGCTGCGCCGCGAAAACACCGCTCACCGGCGCCAGCAGACTATCCCGGTTGAGTAGCTCCAGGTACCGGGTGAGCTGCTCGACCCCGTCGATTTCGCCACGACGCTTGATCTCGACCGCGACCGAGCGCCCCTGGTCGTCGCGGCACAACAGGTCGACCGGCCCGATCGGCGTCATGTATTCGCGACGCACCAACGTGTATCCGGCGCCCAGCAGCTCGACGTGCTCGGCAAGCAGCATCTGCAGGTGGGCTTCGACGCCATCCTTGACCAGTCCCGGATCGATCCCGAGCTCATGGCTGGAGTCGTGCTCGATCTCCTCGACGGTGATGCGCAGTTGTTCGCCGGCCTTGTTCTGCACGACCCACACCGGCGCCTCACCCTCGGCCTCTTCGGACAACCAGCAGGGCGGGCTCATCCAGTTCAGCGGCTTGTACGCGCGGTCGTCGGCATGCACACTCACCGAACCGTCGGCTTTGAAGAGCAGCAGCCGGCGCGCCGAGGGCAGATGGGCGGTCAGGCGTCCGACGTAATCGACGGTGCAGCGGGCGATGACGAGGCGCACGCAACACACCATAAGCGCGAGCCGCCGCACCAATTAGGCTGACGCCACCATGATGGCTAAGCGATCGACCGCGCAGCGGCTGGGACGACTGCTGGAGCGGGTGACCAGGCAGAGCGGTCGACTGCCAGAGACACCGGCCTACGGCTCCTGGCTGCTGGGACGGGTGTCCGAGAGCCAGGCCCGCCGGCGCGTGCGCATCCAGGTCATCCTGACCGTGTTCATCCTCGGTGCCAATGTCATCGGAATCGCCGTTGCGGCGCTGCTGGTGACCGTCGCGTTCCCCGAGCCGAACGTCTTCAGCGACGCGCCGCTGTGGATCTCGCTTGCCGTCACGCCCGCGTACTGCGCTGTGGCGCTGGGCGTCGGCACCTTCCTGATCACCCGCCGGACGATCGGTGCTCTGCGATGGGCGATCGAGGAGCGCGACCCCACTCCGGCCGACGAGCGCGCGACATTGACAGCCCCGTTCTGGCTGGCATTCGGTGTCCTGATGCTGTGGGTTCTGGGCACCGCGCTGCTGACGACCCTGTATGGGCTGGCCAACAGCACGTTCATTCCCATCGTGGGATTCTGCGTCAGCGTCTGCGGCATTCTGGTGTCGACCGCGTGCTACCTGTTCACCGAGTTCGCGCTGCGTCCGGTCGCTGCTCAGGCGCTCGAGGCAGGTGGAGCGCCGCGCCGATTGGCTCCCGGGATCATGGGCCGGATCCTGACGGTATGGCTGCTCGGCTCTGGCCTTCCGGTGCTGGGCATCATTGTCACCGCATTTCTGGGTGGCGTGCTGCTGCACAACCTCAGCAAGACTCAGTTTGCGGTCGCCATCTTGGTGATATCTTCTGCCGCACTGGTTTTCGGCTTCGTGTTGATGTGGATCACGGCTTGGCTGACGGCCACGCCGGTGCGGGTCGTCCGGGCGGCCCTGCGTCGGGTGGAACAAGGCGACCTCAGGGGCGACTTGGTGGTGTTCGACGGCACCGAACTCGGGGAGCTGCAGCGGGGATTCAACGCGATGGTCAACGGCTTGCGCGAGCGCGAACGCGTGCGCGACCTGTTCGGCCGGCATGTGGGGCGCGACGTCGCCGCCGCCGCCGAACGCGACAAGCCGCAGCTCGGTGGCGAAGAGCGATATGTCGCAGTCGTCTTCGTCGACATCATCGGCTCGACGCAGCTGGTGACGAGTAGGCCGGCCGCTGAAGTGGTGCAGCTGCTCAACCGGTTCTTCGCGGTCATCGTCGAGGAGGTCGACCGCCACTGCGGCCTGGTCAACAAGTTCGAGGGCGACGCGGTGCTGGCGGTGTTCGGCGCGCCCAACCACCTCGACCGACCGGAAGACCAGGCGCTCGCAGCGGGTCGCGCCATCGCTCATCGCCTCGAGAGCGAGGTGCCTGAGTGCAAAGCCGGCATCGGCGTCACGGCCGGCAATGCCGTCGCCGGAAACGTCGGCGCAAAGGAACGATTCGAATACACCGTGATCGGTGAGCCGGTCAACGAGGCGGCCCGGCTGTCCGAGTTGGCCAAAAACGATCCGCACCGGCTACTGGCGTCCTCAGACTCCGTCAACGCGGCGAGCGAGCAGGAGCGAGCGCATTGGTCGCTGGGTGAGACCGTCACTCTTCGCGGCTACGAACAGCCCACTCAGCTGGCGGCGCTCGCCTAGGTCCCGTCGAGATCCGCTATCGCCGAGTGCGAACCCCACAGTCGCGCTCCAGGATCGTGCGCGATACTGCCGAGATGTTCGACGATCATCACCTCAGGCTTGCCGGAACGGTCACGCCGGAAGTTCGCACATGAGCACCCGGTTGGCGGACTTCGTCGTCGATCGGCGGATGCTGCTCATCGCAGCGCTGGCAGCGCCCATCGGAGCGCTGGCAGCGGGTGCGGCATGGTGTCTGCTCCGACTGATCGGGCTGGTGACCAACCTCGTCTTCTATCAACGTTGGGCCGTCGGCCTGGTAGCCCCCGGTGCGCAACACCATCCGTGGTGGCTGGTGCTCGGGGCGCCCGTAGCCGGCGGCCTGGTCGTCGGCCTGATGGCTCGGCTGGGTTCGGAAAAGATCCGCGGTCACGGCATGCCCGAGGCGATCGAAGCGATCCTGACCCAGGGCAGTCGGGTCGATCCGAAAGTTGCGGTCTTAAAGCCTATTTCGGCGGCGGTCAGCATCGGCACGGGCGGGCCGTTCGGCGCCGAGGGGCCGATCATCATGACGGGTGGCGCGCTGGGTTCCATCCTGGCCCAGCATCTGCATCTGACCGCCGACGAACGCAAGATCCTGCTGGTGTCCGGCGCGGCGGGCGGAATGGCGGCGACGTTCAACTCGCCGTTGGCTTCGATTCTGCTGGCTGTCGAGTTGCTGCTGTTCGAGTGGCGCCCGCGCAGCACTGTCCCGGTTGCCGCCGCCGTCGCAACGGCGACCGTGGTGCGAGAATTCATTCTGGGCAGCGAGCCAGTGTTCCAGGTGACCCAGCTGGTCACCCATGTCGGATGGAACATCGATCTGCTGGCATTGGTCGCCGGCGTGTGTGGCGCCGCGATCGCCATCGTGGCCACCAGGCTGGTGTACCTGTCCGAAGACCTGTTCTCGCGCTTGCCCTTCCACTGGATGTGGTGGCCCGCCATCGGCGGCCTCATCATCGGGATCGGCGGGCTCATCCAGCCCCGCGCTCTCGGTGTCGGCTACGACGTGATCGGTGCGCTGCTCACCGGCCATGCCACGCTGTCGCTGATCGTCGGGATCCTGATCGTGAAGACCGCGATCTGGTCGTTGTCATTGGGCTCGGGCACCTCGGGCGGCGTGCTGGCACCGCTGTTCATGATCGGTGGCGCACTCGGAGGCCTTGTCGGACACTGGTTTCCGGTCGTCTTCCCTGGGTTCTGGGCGCTTCTGGGCCTGGCCGCCGTGGTGGGTGCTGCGATGCGCGCGCCGCTGACCGGCATCGTGTTCACCCTCGAGCTCACCCATGCCTGGCCGGCGCTGTTCCCGTTGATCATCGCGTCGTTCACCGCCTATGCGGCATCGGTGCTGATCCTCGACCGCTCGGTTCTCACCGAGAAGATCGCCCGGCGGGGCCTGCACCTGACGTGTGACTACACCACCGACCCGCTGGAAGCCTTCTTCGTCGAGGAGGTGATGCATACCGAGGCGCCCCTCGTTCCGGTGGGAGGCACGATCGGAACTCGCGACACACTGCGGCACGCCGCAAACGTGCTGGCCGAAGCAGGCGGACGTCCGCTGCGGGTGGTGTCGTCCGACGGCACCGAGCGAGGTCACCTCGTGATGGACGATCTACTGGTTGCCCGGCTTCACGACTTGAACGAAGACACCCTGCGGACCCGGCACTTCATGACCTTCGCCCGTCCCAGACCGGACCTCGGCGACAAATAGCCACGCGTCACCACCGCGGCCACCACGATGTCGCATTTCCGCTAGTAATGTCGGAGGCCGAGTGTAAGGGTCGAATAGTGCACGAAGACTTCGACCGCTGCTACCGCGCCGTCCAATCCAAGGACGCCCGGTTCGACGGCTGGTTCGTCACCGCCGTGCGCACCACCGGAATCTATTGCCGGCCCAGCTGTCCGGTCCGGCCGCCGTTCGCGCGCAACATGCAGTTCTATCCGACCGCGGCAGCAGCGCAACGTGCCGGTTACCGCGCGTGCAAGCGGTGCCGGCCGGACGCGTCACCGGGATCTCCGGAATGGAACATTCGCGACGACCTGGTGGCCAGGGCCATGAGGCTGATCGCCGACGGCACGGTGGACCGCGACGGTGTCGCGGGTCTGGCCGCCCGCCTCGGCTACACCTCCCGGCAGCTGCAACGACTCCTGCAAGAGGAAACCGGCGCCGGCCCGCTCGCACTCGCCCGCGCGCAGCGCACCCAGACCGCGCGGATCCTCGTCGAGACCACAGCTCTTCCCTTCGGCGACATCGCTTTTGCCGCAGGCTTTTCCAGTATTCGCCAGTTCAACGACACCGTGCGTCTGGTCTGCGACAGCACGCCGACCGAGTTGCGCAGACGCGCGATCACCCGGGGCGGTGGCGACGCAACGCAGCTGCGCTCGCCCGGGACAGTGTCCCTGCGCTTGCCGGTGCGAGTCCCGTTCGCCTACGAGGGAGTGTTCGGCCACCTGGCCGCCACCGTCGTGCCCGGCTGCGAAGAGGTGCGCGACGGTGCCTACCGGCGCACGCTGCGGCTGCCGTTCGGCAACGGAACCGCCAGCCTCACACCGGCGCCCGACCATGTCGGATGCGTCTTGGTGCTCGACGACTTTCGCGACCTGACATCCGCGATCTCACGCTGCCGACGATTGCTCGACCTCGACGCGGACCCGGATGCGGTGATCGACGTCTTGAGCGCCGATGCGGCGCTGGCCCCGATAGTGGCCAAGGCGCCCGGGCAACGCATCCCGCGCACTGTGGACGAGGCCGAACTCGCCGTCCGCGCGGTTCTGGGTCAGCAAGTGTCCACAAAGGCCGCGCGGACCCACGCCGGCAGATTGGTGACGGCCTATGGCGATCCGATCGATGATGCCAACGGCGCACTGACGCATACCTTCCCGTCGATTGAGCAACTCAGCGATATCGACCCCGTCCATCTGGCTGTTCCAGCCAGCCGGCGCCGGACGCTGACTGGGCTGGTCGCCGCATTGGCCGACGGCAGCGTGATGCTCAATGCGGGCTGCGACTGGGACGCAGCCCGTAACCAACTACTGGCCCTGCCCGGAATCGGGCCGTGGACCGCGGAGGTCATTGCGATGCGCGGTCTCGGCGATCCCGACGCCTTCCCGGCTAGCGACCTCGGATTGCGTTCGGCAGCAGAGCAATTGGGCTTGCGCGGCGATGACCGCGAACTCACCGCGCGAAGCCAGCGATGGCGGCCCTGGCGTTCCTACGCCACGCAGCATTTGTGGACGACGTTGGAGCATCCGGTAAACCACTGGCCAGTCAAGGAGACGGCATGATTCACTTTCGCACCATTGACAGCCCGATCGGCTTGCTCACCCTGGCCGGTCGCGGGCAAGTGCTCACCAATCTCCGGATGGTCGACCAGACCTACGAACCGAAGCGAACCGGCTGGTCGGAAAACCCCACAGCGTTCGACGACGTTGTCGACCAACTCGAGGCGTATTTCGCCGGCGAACTCACTGACTTCGAGCTCGAATTCGACCTGCAGGGTACGGAATTCCAGCGCCGTGTCTGGCAAGCCCTGCGGACCATCCCGTTCGGTGAAACCCGGTCCTACGGCGCAATAGCAGCACAGGTCGGCGCTCCGGGCGCGGCCCGTGCGGTTGGACTAGCCAACGGCCACAATCCCATCGCGATCATCGTTCCGTGTCACCGGGTGATCGGTGCCAGCGGCAGCCTGACCGGGTACGGCGGTGGTCTCGATCGGAAACGTTCGTTGCTCGCACTGGAGACGAGTCGGAGATCCCCGACGTTGCCGTTGTTCGAGTGACCACCGACCCGCCCAGCGGGGCTAGAACCCCGGGAACGGCCGCGGCTGCGCACCTGCGGGATTGAGGCCAGGCAGCAGGGGCTGAGGAGCAGCTGCCCCCGGAAGACCGAGCGGGAGTCCTGGCCCGCCGGCGCCGGGAATCGGGAAGGGCATATTGCCGTTGGCGACCGATGTCATGAAACCCGGGCACTGCGCCTGGATCGCCATGCTTGCCAGAAAGCCGGCCATAGGTGGGGCCAGGCCACCATGACCGCTGATCTCAGCCGCATTGCTGGCCAGGCTGCCGCCGGGTTTGACCAGCATGGGGCAGATGGACTGGCCCATCTGAGCGATGGCGCTGCTCACCGGGCCGTTGTCACCGATACCTGCTCCATTGAGCACCGGCGCCATCGCATCACCCGCCGAGTCCGCATGCGCGGCCGGAATGGAGGCCAGGGCCACGCCGACCGCGGCCGCGGTAACCACCACCGGTCGCAGCAACGCTGCAGACGAGGTCAGAACCTCGGCGGCACCCCACGCAAGCCGCCCAGCGTTCGACCTCGTCCGACCCCTCGTTGGCTGGCGCAGATACCCAGCCGTCCTGCTCGCCGTCATGTAGAACTCCCCTCCGTAAGCACTCCATGCACATCGAGCACAGGTTTCACTTTGATAACGCTAGGGCAGTTTTGTCACATCAACAACACGATCGGATAACCATTTGCAACCGCAGCGTTGCGCTACCGCGACCTACGAGACCGCAATGCAACAATCCCGGATTTCCTGCAAGGTGTTTGCTGGGCGCTCGGTCGTCGGAGGCGCAGCGGCCTGCTGCGGCCGGCTCGACGCTGTCGGGTTGGCGCCTAGATATAGAGATGCCCGTGCCCCCCAAGGGTTTTGGGGGGCACGGGGCTTGTTGTGTGTGTTCGGCGGTGTCCTACTTTTCCACCCTGGTGGGTAGTATCATCGGCGCTGGCAGGCT
>JAVHWH010000086.1:0-48935 GCA_032159915.1 Mycobacterium sp. | reverse complement strand
GCCGGCGACAACCTCTTCTCCCTGCCCAACAGCGATTGGGTTCCGCGCAGACGGGCACTGCAGCCGGTGTTCACCAAGAACAACGTCGGCGGCTTCGGCAGACACATGACGCACGCGGCGCAAACTTTCGCCGATCACTGGCGCGAGGTAGGCGACGTCGACCTCAACGGGCAGTGCCGCCGGCTTGCCATGCGGTCGCTCGGTCGCTCGATTCTCGGTGTCGACGTCAACGACTTCGGCGACGAGATCGCCCAGAACATGCACGTGGCATCGGCCTACGCGACCGATCGCGCATTGCGGCCGCTACGTGCACCGCGGTGGCTGCCGACGCCCGCACGCCGTCGCGCGCGCGCCGCGGTGGCGACGATGCGCCAGGTCACCATGGATATTCTGCGGGCGTGCCGCGCAGATCCGACCCGCGATGCACCGCTGGTTCATGCGTTGATCGCGGCCACCGACCCAGACACCGGCCGGCCGCTCTCCGATGACGACATCTGCAACGAGCTGCTGATCTTCATGCTGTCCGGCCACGACACGACGGCGACGATGCTGACCTACGCCTTGTGGCAACTGGGGCACCATCCCGACATACAGAACCGGGTCGCCGCCGAAGTCAGCGAGATCGGCGACAGAGAACTGACGCCCGACGATGTACCCCGGCTGCAATACACCGCCCAGGTGCTCAACGAGTCGTTGCGGCTGTGCCCGCCGGCCGCGGGGGTCGGCCGGTTGGCGCTGAGCGACATCGAGGTGGACGGCTACCGGGTGGAAGCGGGCAGCATTGTGGCCATCGCAATCACTGCCCTGCACCGGGATCCGGCTTTGTGGCAGCGCCCGCTGGTCTTTGACCCGGATCGGTTCAGCCCGCAGAACTCCGCGACTCGCGACCGCTGGCAATTCATCCCGTTCGCCGCCGGGCCACGTTCCTGCATCGGTGAACACTTCGCGATGCTGGTGACAACCCTCGCGCTGGCCACCATCGTCCGGTCTATCCGGATCCGGTCGACGGACAACGACTTTCCGCTCGAATCGCCGTGCACCACCGTCGCAAAGGGGCCCATCCCGGCCCGAGTCGACGCGCGCCGGTGAACTGGTAACCCTCAGGCGCACAGCTCGATCCGCCGGGCATCCTTGACGCCGTCGTATCGCGCTGGCGTGCAGGTCAATACAATGACCTGTCCGCGCTCCCCCAGCGTGTCGAATACCGCGGCCATCTTGACCAGGCGCTCGGGATCGGTGAAGCCGAGCGCGTCGTCGATCAGGATCGGCACGGCATCTTCTTTGGCGACCAGTGCCGCGCCGGCCAACCGCGCCAGAATGCCGAGTTGCTCCTTGGCCCCACCCGACAGCGACTCGTACGGGACGGTCCTTCCGTCGAGCGTGCGGTTGATGATGCAGAGGTCGCTGTCGATCTCGACCTCGAAACTCGGGCCGAAAACCGGACGGCCGAGCCGCTGCAGTTCAGCGCGGAACGGCTCGACGTAACGCAGCCGGGTGGTGTCGCGGTGACGTGTCATCACCTCGCGCAGCAGCTGCACCGCGCGGGCCCGGCGGCCGATCCGGTCGTGCTCGCTGCGGGCGTGCTCACGGTCGATCTCTGCCGCGTCGAGCTTGCCTTTGCGGCCCTCGGTGCCGAATACCGTGAGCTGCGCGGCGATCTCGTGCAGGGTGCGGGTGACGTCGTCGTGGCGCTGACGCAAGGCTGCGGCCGACTCGAGGGCATCCGCCAGCTCCGCGGCGACGGCATCGGGCGCCTGGGCAGCCAACTGCTCGGACAGTTCCGCGACGCGACTGGCAGCCGTGTCTGCCGCCGCTGTGTCGGCGTCGACGGCGTCGGCGAGTTTCTCGTCGGGCACTGTGGCCCGCTGTTCAGCCAGCCGCTCGGCGACGGCGAGGAGCTCGGCGCGCTGGGCGGCCAGCTTGTCCTGCACACGAGTGGCCTGGGCGGATATGTCGGCCAGCTTCTTCGTCGCCAGCGCCGCGACTTTGCGCTGGGTTTCGCAGTCCACGCCGGCCTGGGCGCGGGCCGCGATCGCCTCGAGAAGTTCGGCGCGCGCCGCGCCGCCGTCGATATCGTTCGGAACTGCTGACAGACCTTGCAATTCGGCCAGTCGTACACGCAGCTCGTCGACGTCGTCGTCGCCGGACAGTCCGGCCAGGGTGGCAGTGAGCTGGTCGCGGGTGCTCTGCAGTTCGCGGCGCCGCTGGTCGACCTGCCGTGCTGCGGCCACGTCGGCGACCTCGGCCGCTGCCAGCACGGCGGTCAACTTCTCTTGCGCTGCAGCGTATTGCGCCTGAATGTCGAACGCGGACGCGCCCGGTGTGACGCGCGCGGTCACGATGCCGGGGATCTCGATCTCGGTTGTCCTGTCGGCGATGGTCGCCCAGCTCTGGCCGGCCGGCAGCGATATCCGCTGATCACCGATGATCAGGTCGATGGCGGCAGCGGCGGCGAATTCGACTGTGGCCGAGACCAATGCCAGCTGGCTTGCGGTCCGTTCGACCGCTGAAGCGGCCTGTTCGATCTGCCGCAGCGAATCGTCGGTCAGGATGATGGTCGACAGTTCGCTCGCTACCTCGTCCCGCTCGCTGAGTGCGGCGTCGATTCTGGTGATCCTGGCAGCCAGGCGCTGAGTCTCGTCGCGACGGGCCACATCCTCGACGAGGCGCCGCGCGGTCTCGGCGCGCTGCTGGGCAGCGACGAGAGCCTGGTCGGCCCGCTCGACGGCGGCGTCGGCCTCGACGGTGACGTCGTGGGCGATGGCATGCGCTTCACCGGCCTCGCGGGCTTCGTGCTCCAGCGCGGCGACGGCGGCTGCGCGCGCGTCGTTTTCGGTACGCAGCCGGACCCGCTCGGCGTGGCCGGTGGTCGACGCGGTGCTGATGGCGGTCGCGGCGGCGGCGATCAGTTCGGCCTCCCGCACCTGATCGGTCAACCGCGCGATGGCGTCCGCGGCGGCTTGGGCAGCGGTCTGCCTGCTCGCAGCGGCCCGCCGCTGCTGCGACAAATCCCCCAGCTCGACAGTCAATGCGGCATGGAGCTGCACTCGGTCGTCGACCTCGGCGACCGCCGCGGCACAACGCTCGACCTCGCGGTTCGCGGCTTCCAGCGCCTTGATCGCGGTAATCCACTCGCCGGTGGGGCGGCCGGTCGGGGTGAAGTAGCGACCGTATTCGCTGTCGATGCGCTCGATCAGCAGCGGCTCGGTACCCGACAGCGCGGCGGCGTCACCCGCGGCCAGGTCAAGGGCCCGAGTCAGCGCATCGCAACCGGACAGGTTCACCGCGTCTGTCGACGCAGACTGCAAAACCCTTTGGGCATGCCATAATTCGGTGTCCACCGTCTCGGCCAGCATGGCCTGCACGCGGTCGTGTGCCTCGTCGCCGCTGTGCTGTTCGCGACGCGGCTCCAAGACCGTCAACTGTGTCTCGGGTCTTTTGTGGAAGCGCTTGTGATAGATGAAGTGGAAAGCGCCGGCGCTGATTTCAGCGGTGATCTCGGATCCGACATCGGCATGGGTCGGCTTGACTTGCTTGACTTCTTTTTTCGTCGACCGATCCTTAGACTCCAGCAACAGGTCGAGTGCCTCGACCATCGACGACTTGCCGATCTCGTTCGCGCCGGACACCACGACCACTCCGTGATCGGGAAACTCGATCTCGCGATACTCGATGCCGCGATAATTCTTCAAGACCAGTCGATGCAACTTCATGCCGCACCCCGGCCCTGCTGACCGTGGTCGGTCAGCCGCAACAACAGCGCGAGTGCCGCCTGTGCGTCGGCCGCCGTGTTGTCGTCTCCGGCGCGTGCGACCTCCACCAACTCCTCGACCGCTGCGGCGGCGAAACCGCCGATACCCAGGTCGCTGAATTCCCCGTCGGCCGGAATCACCGCCAGATCACTGTGACTGTCCCACACCCGCAATGACGCGAACAGCCGCGAATACCTGTCCAGGCATGCGTCCAACGCGGCGCGGTCGGTGACCGTCATCGAGCCAATCAGAGCCAGCCGCAACACTGCTCGGTCCTTATCCGGCATCAGGTCGAGGTTCAAGTCCAGGTCGGCGATGTCGCGACTGTTGTCCACCTGACGGTTCAGCGTGCTGAACCGCCAGCGGCCCACGCGCGCGGACTCTACGGTCACCCGATGCTGCGGATCCGCCTCATCGATCTCGACGATCAGCACGTGACCGGGATCGGCCTCGACGTCGTCGTAGTTGGTGACTTCCGGCGAACCGGAGTACCAGACTCGCCCGCTGCCGCCCACGTCGGTCAGCGAATGCTTGTCGCCCAGCGCCACGTAATGAATTGCACCGCGAGACAACGCATCTTCGACGCCGGTCAGGCGGATCAACGACGGCTTGGTGGGATCGGGGTCGAGCACGTCGACGCCACCGTGGGCCACCAGCACCCGGGTGGCTCCGTTGGCCGGCAGGCCCGCGATCACCTCGGCGACCAGGTCGGTGGTTGGTCGTTTGGAGCGCCACGGCGCCGCAACGATCTCCACCCCGGGGCGCACCTGATGAATCCCGGGCCGGTCGAGCACTCGGACGTTGGCCGGGCACTCCGCGGTGAAAAGCGCGCTGGTGTAGACCGCTGAGGCGTCCAGCGGATCGTGGTTGCCGGGCAACAGAAAAATGGGAATCTTGATGGCGCGCATGGCTTCCAGAGACTGACTGATGACCGTCGGCGCCAACTGGTTGTCTTCGAAGACATCACCGGACACCACCACGAACTCCGCACCGGCTTGGGCTGCCAGCGGACCGAGGCCGGCCACCGCGTCACGTCGCGCGGCCGAATAGCGCGGTTGGGCTTCACCCGCGAGGAAGTGACGGGTCATGCCGAGTTGCCAGTCGGCGGTGTGCACGAATCGCATTGCGCTCCCGTCCCTTCTGCGTGATGTCCGGTTGACCGGGCACCGCGAGTTTAGGACCGCCTGCCGACAAGTCCACGGACCTCGATCGGCAGGTCCGGCACTGGTCGCAGGCAGCACGCCTCACCGATACACAGGTGTCACTTAGGCCACATAAGCCTCGGGCCGGGACGGCTGCCGTAACCTCAGTCAAGTGAGCGACCACGACCGCACCCTGGTGCTGCTACGCCACGCAAAGTCTGCCTACCCCAGCGGAGTGCCCGACCATGAGCGGCCGCTGGCATCCCGCGGCAAGCGAGAGGCCCGGTTGGCGGGTGACTGGTTGCGCGCTCACCTGCCGACGATCGACGCGGTGCTCTGCTCGACCGCCGCGCGTACCCGTGAAACCCTGCGGCGCAGCGGCATTGACGCACCGGTCCACTACGACGACCGGTTGTACGACGCCTCACCGGGCATGGTGATCGAGCAGATCAACGGTGTCGGTGACGACATTGCGGTGTTGCTGGCGATCGGGCACGAGCCGACCATGACGCAGCTGGCTGTGGGACTCGCCGACCCGTTCACCGCCAATTCCGATGTCGCCGAACGCATCGCCAACAAATTTCCGACGTCGGCAATGGCGGTACTACGGCTGAACGGCAGCTGGGCGGACCTCGAACTCAGGTCCGCCCAGCTGGCCGATTTTCACGTGCCGCGCTAACCGCGGCGACGGGTTACTTGCAGATGTCGACGATCTTCTTGATCTTGTCGTCGAGGTTCTGACGCAGCTCGTCCTGCGCGAAGTCCTGCGAGCCGGCGAGGTATCCGATGCTGAGTTCTTCGAGCTGGGTTCCCAGGGTGTTGGCGTTGTCCGCCAGGTCTTTCGGGGTCGCGGGCTCCGCGGCCACCCGGTCACGCAGGAAAGCGCCGCCGTCGTAGAACGCGAAGCGCTGGGCGGTGGCAACCGATAAGGCGCCGATCGGCCCGCCGTTCTCCGGGTTCTTCAGGTGCGAATTCCTGACCACGGCGCGGTCGACGATTTTGAAGGTCTCGCAGATGTGCTTTTTGGAGTCGTTGCGCTGTTGGTCGCTGTATTTGCCCGCGGCCGCTGCGCTCTGGTTCGGGTAGAAGTACCCGTAGGCGGCGCCCGCGAGGGCGAGGATCGCCAGGACCAGGGCCGCTATCGCGGCCCATTTGGCGAACTTCGACGGGCCTGCCGCGTGCGACGTGGGAGTTGTGGCGGCTGGCGCGGCGGCAGGTGTGGCGACTGGCGCGGCGGCAGTTCCGGTGACGTCCTCTGCAGCGGACGATGGCTCGTGTGAGGGTGTTTCAGACATCCGACGATCGTATAGGTCACGCGTCTTGCCTCGTAAGCCTTTCAGCCGTCAATAACAATTAACTGCCTCAATCGCTTTGGCGGAGATATCGGCATTATGGATGCACAATCCAGTGCGCTGGCATGTTCGACCGGCGCGCTGGGGGTTCAGCGTTGGAAATCAGGAATTGGTCGAGAGCGTGAGCTCCATGAGTTTGATGGCTTGCGCGCAGGCGTCGATTCCGGGCACCTGGGGGTTGACCCACCAGCCCACCACACCGGCTGCGTCGCTGGCCACACCGCATGAACCGTTGGGATCGTTGGGCTTCATCACGATCGACGCCACACCGGCGATGGCCCGGCTCTCGATCTGGTACTTCAGGAATTCGGCGACCTTGCGCTCGTTGTCCAGGCTGCCCTGTTCGAACCAGAACCGGGTGATGTCGATCAGTCCGCCCGGATTGGCCGCTTGCCAGCGACAGATCGCACCGACGAAGGTGCTCTGGATGTCCTGCGGGTCAGCACCCACCGTCTTGGCCAGCACATCGGTGGTCAGGACTTCGCATTCCTTCTGCAGGTTGGGGTACTGCTGCTCGGACGTGTTGTTGCGCGGCGTGTCGCCGGCCCCTGCCTTCTGCGCCGAACCGCCAACCGACCTTGTGCAGCCGGTCGACACCGACAACGCGGTGGCCAGCACGGCGACGCCCACCAACAACCGACGACGCAGATCGGCGCTCATTTGCCGTTCGCAATCGTCTGACGGGCCAACTCTTTGGCGATGTTGCAGGCGTCGGGGTACGGCTTCTGGTTGAAGTTCACCGACCATTCGAAGAAGTCGTCGTTGAATTGGATTCCCACCTCACACAGTGAGTCACCCAATTGCGGGTCGTTACCGACGGCGATGAAACCGCCGTGACCGCTGATATTGATGTCCTCGACGCTGGACCGGGACAATTCCTCGGTCTTGCGTTCGCGTCCGATCGGGCTGCCGCGATACCAGGAGAAAGAGAAGTGCGGCCCCAGGATTCCACCACCGGCTAGCCACTGGCAGCCCACCGAATTCTTCGCGGTGTTGATCAGGCCGTTGATCTGCGTCAACTTGTTGACCGTCTCGTCGCTGACGCCACCGCATTGCGGGAACGACGGGCCGTGACTCCCGTGGGCCGAGGAGGACCCGGACGACTGCGGCGAGGAAGACTGGTTGGAACCGGAATCGGAGCACGCGGCCGCCATCGGTATCAAGGTCGCCGCCGCCAGGGAAAGCACTGCCACGTGATGCCGCACCGCTACCCGCACCTTCTGGTGATCACAGGTTGCACTGTAGCGGCACCGCCTCATGCCAACCATCGCACACGCGGTGAGCTGTGGTTTCTTGTGTGCAACAGTTACCAGATGCTCGTGGCACTGCTGCGCCAATTCGTGCGGCCGTACCGGTGGCCGGTCGTGGCGGTGATGGGACTGCAATTGGTCAGCACCTTGGCCTCGCTGTATCTGCCGACCGTCAACGCCACCATCATCGACGACGGCATTGCCAAAGGCGACTCCGCCGCGATCATCCGGCTCGGTGAGCTGATGTTCGCTGTGACGGCGCTGCAGGTGCTGTGCGCGGTGGGCGCGGTGTATTTCGGCTCGCGCGCGGGGATGGGCTTTGGCCGCGACCTCCGCTCGGCGATGTTTCACCACGTCACCACCTTTTCCGAGCATGAAACCGCCCGATTCGGGGCACCGACGCTGCTCACCCGCACCACTAACGACGTCCGCCAGATCCAGTTCCTGGTGCAGATGGGGTGCACCGTATTAGTGGCCGCACCGATCATGTGCGTGGGCGGGATCTTCATGGCAATCCATCAGGACGCCGGGCTGTCCTGGCTGCTACTGGTCAGCGTCCCAATATTGGTTCTGGCCAACTACTGGATCATCTCCAAGACGCTGCCGCTATTTCGCAGCATGCAGCGGCTGATCGACAACATCAACCGGGTCATGCGTGAGCAGCTGTCCGGCGTCCGGGTGGTGCGCGCATTCGCACGGGAGCCCTTCGAACGCCAGCGGTTCGACGAGGCCAACGTCGCGTTGTCCAACACCGCGCAGAGTGCCGGCAACTGGCAGGCGTTGATGCTGCCGGTCACCACGCTGACCATTAACTGTTCCAGTGTGGCGCTGATCTGGTTCGGCGGCCTGCGCATCGACAGCGGCCAGATGCAGGTCGGGTCGCTAATCGCCTTCCTGGTCTACTTCGCCCAGATCCTGATGGCTGTGGTGATGGCGACGATGGCCGTGATGGTGTTGCCGCGGGCCGCGGTGTGCGCCGAACGGATCACCGAGGTGCTCTCGACGACACCGGCGGTCGGCAACCCGCAGCATCCGGTGCGCGCGTCGCCCGACGCTCGCGGAATGGTTCGGCTCGACCACGCGTCGTTCCGCTATCCCGGTGCGGATCGTGCTGTGCTGCAGGATATCTCGCTGATTGCTCGCCCCGGCACCACAACCGCCGTCATCGGCGGCACCGGTTCGGGAAAGTCGACTTTGGTGGCGCTGATCTGCCGGTTGTACGACGCGACCGACGGGATCGTCGAGGTCGGTGGCGTCGACGTACGCCGCCGGGACGTCGACGAGCTGTGGTCGACCGTCGGGCTGGTGCCTCAGCGTGGCTACCTGTTTTCTGGAACGGTCGCTGACAACCTGCGCTACGGGAAAGCGGACGCGACCGACGACGAGATGTGGGACGCGCTGGGGGTGGCGGCGGCCGACGATTTCGTCCGGGCCCACGCGGACGGGTTGCAGATGCGCGTGGCGCAGGGCGGGGTTAATTTTTCCGGCGGGCAGCGGCAGCGACTGGCGATTGCGCGGGCGGTGATCCGGCGTCCGGCGATCTATGTGTTCGACGACGCGTTCTCCGCGCTCGACGTGCACACCGACGCGTTGGTGCGTGCCAGACTGACCGAAATCACCGCCGACGTCACCGTGATCATTGTGGCACAACGCCTTTCGACCATCGTCGACGCCGACCAGGTAATCGTCATCGAGGACGGCCGGATGGTGGGCGCCGGCACCCACGGTTCCCTACTGGCCGACTCGCCGACCTACCGCGACTTCGCCGAGTCCCAGTCGCTGGACGCCCGAGTGGGCGGCCCACAGTGACCTCGGCGACGCGGCGGCCGGCCACTCCCCAGGCCACCCGGCCAAGAGACTTCCCGGGCTCAACCGTCCGCCTGGTGAAATTGCTTGCACCGCAACGCTATACGGCGGTCGCGGTGACGGCACTGAGCGTGTTGGGCACCGTCATCGGCGTGATTGTCCCGCGCATTCTGGGGCATGCCACCGATTTGCTGTTCAACGGGGTGATCGGCCGCCGACTGCCCGCGGGCATCACCAAGGACCAGGCGGTCGCCGCGGCGCGGGAGCGCGGCGAGAACGCCTTCGCCGACCTGCTCTCGGGAATGCACGTCGTTCCCGGCCAAGGGGTCGACTTCGACGCGGTCTTGCGGACGCTGGCGTTGGCGCTGGCCATGTATCTGGTTGCCGCGGTGATGATTTACGCGCAGGCCCGCCTGCTCAATGTGACCGTGCGACGGTCACTGCAGGCGCTGCGCGGGCAGGTGGAAGACAAGCTGCACCGGCTGCCGCTGGCCTACTTCGACACTCGGCGACGAGGCGAAGTCCTGAGCCGGGTCACCAACGACATCGACAACCTGCAGACGTCGCTGTCGATGACCATCACCCAGCTGCTCAGCGCGGTGCTGACGGTCGCGACCGTGCTGCTGATGATGCTGAGCATCTCGCCGCTGCTGACCGGTCTGACCCTGTTGACCGTGCCGCTGTCGATAGTGGTCACCCGGGCGATCGCCCGGCGCTCGCAACGGCTGTTCGTCGCGCAGTGGCGAAACACCGGCCGGCTGAACGCCCACATCGAGGAGAGTTACAGCGGCTTCACCCTGATCCGGACATTCGGCCAGCGCGCCCGGATCGAGCAGGAGTTCGGCCGGCTCAACGACGACATGTACGAGGCGAGCTTCGGTGCCCAGCTGGTTTCGGGGCTGGTGGGGCCGGCGACGACGTTCATCGGCAATCTCAGCTACGTCGCGGTCGCAGTCGTGGGTGGCGTGCAAGTGGCGACCGGGCACATCACGGTCGGCAATATTCAGGCGTTCATCCAGTACGTGCGCCAGTTCTACGCACCGCTGAATCAGGTGGCGTCGATGTACAACACACTGCAGTCGGGGGTGGCCAGCGCCGAGCGAGTCTTCGAATTACTCGACGAGCCCGAGGAATCGCCGGATGGCGCCGAGGTGCTGCCCGCGTCCAACGGCGAACACTCACCCGGCCGGGTGGAATTCGATCACGTCAGCTTCGGCTATCAGCCCGGCGTTGCGGTGCTCGACGACCTGTCGTTCGCCGCCGAACCGGGCAGCACGGTCGCGATCGTCGGGCCGACCGGGGTGGGCAAGACGACGATGGTGAACCTCTTGATGCGGTTCTACGACGTCGACTCCGGCCGGATTCTGATCGACGGCGTCGACATTGCCACGGTCAGCCGGCATTCGCTGCGATCGCGGATCGGGATGGTGCTGCAGGACACCTGGCTGTTCAGCGGCACGATCGCACAGAACATCGCCTATGGCCGGCCCGGCGCCGGCGACGACGACGTGATCGAAGCGGCCAAGGCGGCCTACGTGGACCGGTTCGTGCATTCGCTGCCCAACGGCTACGACACCGCGGTCAACGACGGCGGGAGCAACATCAGTGCCGGCGAGCGGCAGCTGATTACTATTGCGCGGGCCTTCCTGGCCCGTCCGCAGCTGCTGGTGCTCGACGAGGCGACAAGTTCGGTGGACACCCGCACCGAATTGCTGATCGCCAAAGCCACCCATGAGCTTCGCCGCGACCGGACGAGTTTCATTATCGCTCATCGTCTTTCGACGATTCGCGGCGCCGACCTGATTCTGGTGATGGAGTCGGGAAAGATCGTCGAGCAGGGCAACCACGCCGACCTGGTGGCCCGCCGTGGTGCCTACTACCGGATGACGCGGGCCTAGAGTTCGGCGCCTGACACCATCCGTCACATCAGCACCGACTCCCCGCCATGCGGCGAATGTGGAAACGTGACCGCATGCGATATCGCCGTCGGCCGTGATATCGCCTGTGCCCACAAAACGGAAAAAGAGGGCAACCGTTCAGACAGGGACTGGTGAGGATGCCGAGGCCGGCGAGACCGATGAGGCGAGTTAGAGTTCGGGGCCTTCGGCACGCACGTCGTCGACCGCGGACATCGCTTCCCGCAGCTTGGCCAACCACTCTTCGGTGTGCTCGCCGACCAGCTTGACCGACCAGGCCAGCGCGTCCGAGCGGGATCTGGCCACGCCCGCGTCAACCAGGGTGTCGAGCACCTGGCGCTCGGGTTGCTTGAGCCGTGTCATCACCGGAACCGCGATGTGGGTGAACAGCACCCGCTCGCCGCCCACCTGAACACCCCAGGAAACCTTGCGGCCGTAGCGATTTTGCGCCTCCTCGGCGATGGTCATCCGCTCCGAGCGGGTCTCCTCACGAAATCGCGAGGCCCGGCCCGCGGCGCGGGCTTCGCTTTCGTCCTGCTGGCTCGGCAGGGTTCCGATGACGGTGATCTCCTCGCGGTCGACGACCACGCTGGGGTCGCCGTCGAACCAGGAATCCGGCAGTCGCCCGGCGAACCAGTCCGCCGCGTCGCCCGCTTCGGGTTGGTCGGCCTGCTGCCAACCGCCGGGGCGACCGTGACGCCGCCCATGTCCGTGATGTTGTTTCATGCTTACATGATTACACCGTTACAAAAGACGTCAAGGCAGTTTCACTCCCCGCGAACGGCCGGGTGCCGGGTCAGCTTTCACCGCGACGGGCGCGATACAGCTTCACCTCGCCCTTGATGCCTTTCAAACGTCGCGCGCCGGCGAACGACCAGCTGAAGCCCGAGTCGTCGCCGAGTTCGTCGAGCACCGATTCGGCGGCCAGCACCGTACCCGGCCGGGCCACCGCAGTCACCCGGCTGGCGGTGTTCACCGGGCTGCCGAACCAGTCCCCCGCCCGGCTCACCGCAGAACCCGACGCAATACCGGCCCGGAGTCGGGGAAAGTCGTTGTCGCCGTCGGTGGTCTCGACGAGCTTGAGCACAGCGTCCAGTAGGGGCGCAGGTTCAGTGCAGACGAACATCACCGCGTCGCCGATGGTCTTGATAAAGCGCACCGGTGGGGTCGCGACGTCTCGGGCCAGATCGGCGAGCCGATTGGCCAACTGGCCCAGCTCTTCGGGCGGCACTTCCTCACCCAACCGGGTGAAGCCGACCAGGTCGGCGAACGCGGCGGTGATCTGCCGAGCACCGGGTAGCGGTGCACCTGCGGCCCGCTCACCGGCGTTGACGGCCTCGGTCTCCATCATGTGCCGTAGCTGCATGAACAGCATGTCCTCGATCATCGGGCCGAGCAGCGGCGCGATGCGGCTCACCAGAGCCTGGGATCCCTGAGCGATCTCGAGTTCGCTGGCACCAGGCTGCAAAATCGTCGACAGCGCGGTGTACCGCATCACCTGGGCGGCATGCGAAAGTCCTTCGGCGAGAACACGAACCACCTGCACCACCTGGTCCGGGTCGATGCCCAACTCGAGGAATTCTTTCGCGTGCGCGGCAGCCGCGCCGTCGGCGCGCAAATGCACGGCCGCGTCGGGATCATCGACCCGCACCAAGCCGATGGCGCGCTGGACGCGCTGCAGCAGCTCGATGTCCAGACCCGTCGCCTCGCTGATCTCGCGGGTCGAGACGTAGTCGCCGTCGTCGCCCATCAGCCGGCGTGAGGCGACCAACATGGGAACCGGCGCTGCGAGAATCTGCTCGGCGGTGACGCCCTGCTCGAACAACCACTCGATCAGCTCGGCACGCTCGGCACGTGCGCTGCCCTCTAGTCCGTCGAGTAGCTTCTCGATCTTGGGATCGCCCGTGTCGTCCACGTGGCCAAGGTATAACGCGGCGAGGCATCATGTGTATTCGATGACCGCGCCACTGCTCGAGGGGTTTCCCCCGGTCGTCGACGACACCGCCGGGTTGCTGATCCTGGGATCATTCCCCAGCGTCGCGTCGTTGGCGTCCGGTCAGTATTACGGCAACCCGCGAAATGCGTTTTGGCCGATCACCGGCGCGCTGTTCGGCTTCGATGCAGCGGCCAGCTACCAAACCCGTTTGACCGCATTGCAATCGGCCGGCGTTGCACTGTGGGATGTGCTGCATTATTGCCGGCGTACCGGTAGCGCAGACGCGAAGATTGATCGAAACAGCGTAATTGCCAACGACTTCGGTAACCTCTTCGCCGGCTACCCGTCGATCACGCGGGTGTGTTTCAACGGCAGCGTGGCACAGCAACTCTTCACCCGACTGGTCGACGTCGATTCGGACGTCGACTACCGGACGCTGCCGTCGACCAGTCCGGCGCGCGCGATGCCGGCCGGGCGGAAACTGCAGGCATGGCGGTCAATTGTCCTGTCATGACACCGGCGGGCGGCGCTGCGCCCACGGTCGGGCGGCCTCGATCTGGGCGCCCAGCGCCAGCAGTGTCGCCTCGTCGTTCGGCCGGCCGACCAGCTGAATCGACACCGGAACGCCGTTGCCGTCGAGCCCCCACGGCACAGCCGCGGCAGGCTGGCCGGTGAGATTCCACATCTCGAAGAACGGCACCCGCTGGGATACCGCGAGCAGGGTCGCGATGCCGCCGAGGCGCTGGTAGGCGCCGATACGTGAGGGCCCGGCGGCGTTGCCGGGTGTGATGACGACGTCGACATCGTCGAAGATCGATCCGATCCGCTCGGCCAGAGCAGATTCCGCGGCGCGGATTTTCGCCATCCGGGCCTCGGGGATCAGCGACCCGATACGAGCCATGTTGCGGGTCCGCTTCTCGAGTCGCTCTTGATGCGGCATCACCTGCACATCGTTGTAGATCCCGCGGAAAAAGCGTGGCAGGAAGTTGCCGTAGATGGCCGACGGCGGATAGTCCGGGTCGCGGACCACCACCTCGTGGCCGAGTTCACGCAGCAGTACCCCGGCCTGGTCGATCGCTGCACGTTGTTCCATGCCGACGCGGACCACCAGTGGCGGTGGAACCTTGGTGCTCAACGCAATTCGCAGTCGGCCGGGATCGCGGGCTGCGGCGCCGACGAAACCGCCGTCGGGCGCGGGCATCGTGGTTGTCGCGTCCAGGAACACGGCGGCATCTTCCACCGAGCGTGCCAGCGGCCCGTTCACACTCAGCCCGCACCAGGCGTCTTCATGCGGCGCCAGCGGGACCCGGTCGCGCTGCGGCTTGAGCCCGAACAGCCCACACCAGCCCGACGGGATACGGATCGAGCCGCCACCGTCGGAGCCCAGCGCCAACGGCACCAGCCCGGCGGCCACCGCGGCCCCGCTGCCGCCGCTGCTGCCGCCCGGCGACAGTGCGGTGTCCCACGGGTTGCGCGTCGCCCCGAACGTCAACGATTCGGTGAACGGGAAGATCATCAGTTCCGGCACCGCGGTCTTGCCGATGATCACCGCGCCTGCCGCACGCAGCCGGCTGACCACCTCAGCGTCACGGGCAGCGGGCGCCGAAACCGCACTGCTGCCGCAGGCCGTGAGTTCACCGGCGACATCGACGTCGTCCTTGATCGCGACCGGAACGCCCAGCAGCGGCAGCCGCTCGCCGGCGTCGAGGCGGCGCTGGGCGGCCAGGGCTTCTTGGCGTGCCGTCTCGGCCAGCACCACCCGAAAGCTCCGCAACTGCGGGTCCAGCCGAGCGATACGGTCCAAATAGATCTCGAGCAGCGCCGGCGCCGTGATGGTGGCCGCGACCAGCATCCGTGCCTGCTCGGCGGCTCCCGCAAAGGCCAGATCTGCTAGGTCCACGTCGAGGCAGACTACTCACTTGACCGGCCCGGCGTACGGCTACCGTGACGTCATGTCCTGTGTTTTCTGCGCAATCGTCGCCGGCCAGGCCCCGGCCATCCGGATCTACGAAGACGACGGCTATCTGGCCTTCCTCGACGTCCGCCCGTTCACCCGCGGCCACACCCTGGTAGTGCCCAAACGGCATTCGGTCGACCTCACCGACACACCGCCGGAGACGTTGGCCGGCATGGCCGCGATCGGCCAGCGAATCGCCAAGGCGGCGCGTGCGACCGAGCTGGCCGACGCCACCAACATCGGGATCAACGACGGTCAGGCCGCTTTCCAGACGGTATTCCACATCCACCTGCATGTGCTGCCGCGCCGCAACGGCGACAAGTTGTCCGTCGCCAAGGGGCTTCTACTACGCCGCGACCCCGAGCGCGAGTCGACTGGCCGGATCCTGCGGGACGCGCTGGCGAAGATCGACGCCGGCAGTTAATACTGATCGCATGGCCCTTCCGTTCGAACAGACACTGCTGCCCTATCTCATTCGGGTCCACGACACCGTCTACCAGAAGACCAACGGCTGGATCGGGCACCGGGCGCTGGGCATTCCCAGCCTGCTGCTGCACACCGTCGGCGCGAAAACCGGCCAAGCCCGGACCGCATCGCTGACCTACGCCCGCGACGGAGACGACTACCTGATCGTCGCGTCCAAGGGCGGAGATCCCAAGGCGCCGGGCTGGTATCACAACTTGAAGGCCAACTCGAATGTCGAAATCAACGTCGGGCCAAGGCGTTTCCACGTGACCGCCAAGCCGGTGCTGCCGGAGGACCCGGACTATGCGCGGCTGTGGGACATCGTCAACAAGAACAACAGCAACCGCTACCGGGCGTACCAGGAAAAGACATCGCGGCCTATTCCGGTCGTGGTGCTCACCCCGGCCTGACCACGGGCCGGACCGCCTAGAACAGCTCTTTGGCCAGTAGCTCCAGCGTCGTCTCACGCGCGGGCGCGGCGGCGGGGTCGGTGCCGCGATGCGCCGACGCGACGGGATGCACCATCACCTCGTCGACGCCGAACCGCTGGGCCAGCGCGTTCACTTGATCCGCGGCCTCGGCGGGTGACCCGACGACTGCTCGCTGCAGCCCGCTGTCGACGATGTGCTGCTGCTGCGGGGTCAGGACGGCGCCGCGAATGTCCTCGACCAGTTCGACCGGGCCCAAGGGTTGACCGGTCCGCAGCCGGGCCATCATGTGCAGGTTCGGCATCATCAAAGCCGTTGCCTCGTCGCGGGTTTCGGCCACCACGGCGTTGACGGTCAAGAAGGTCACCGGTTCGGGAGTCAGCTCGCTGGGCACGAACTGCGAGCGGTAGAGCTCTAGGGCCTGCTCGGTGCCCTGCCCGGAGAAGTGATGGGCGAAGACGTAGGGCAGGCCTTTGGCTGCGGCCAGCTGCGCGGAGTACATCGACGACCCGAGCAGCCACAGCCGGGGCTCGCTGGCCGCGGCGGGTGTGGCCTTGAGGATGTAGTCACCGTCGCGCAATTGCACCGGCACACCGTGGGTGCTCATCATTGCCCGTACATGGTCGAGGTACTGCGGGAACTGGTCGATGTCGCGATCGTCGCGTCCGGCCGCGCCGCGCAGCAGGGCTGAGGTCACCGGGTCGGAGCCGGGCGCGCGGCCGATGCCGAGGTCGATGCGTCCCGGTGCCGCCGCCTCCAGCAGCGCGAACTGCTCAGCGACCGCCAGCGGCGCATGGTTGGGCAGCATCACGCCGCCGGAGCCGAGCCGCAGCTGGCTGGTCTGCGCCGCGAGATAGGCGATGAGCACCGGCGGGCTGGTGGCCCCGACCGAGGGCATGTTGTGGTGCTCGGCCACCCAATAACGGGTGAACCCCAGCCGGTCGGCGGTCTGCGCCAGGCGCACGGTGGCTGCCAGCGCGTCCGCGGTGGTCTGGTCGGTGCGGACTGGAACGAGATCGAGAACGGAAAGCCGCATGAGGTGGTCAACGCCTCCGGCGCGCCGAACGTTCCCCGCTGGTAACCGCCGCCATCCTCTTCGCCGTCACAAAGATGTCGTCCAGCATTGCGGGGGTCAGCTTGCCGGTGAAGGTGTTCTGCTGACTGGGGTGGTAGCAACCCAGCAGCACAACCTCGCGGTGGGCGGCAAGCAGGGTCGCGGTGGCGGCGTGGCCGAACTTCGGCTGCGGCCGCGGCACCTGGCCACCGGCGGCGCGGATCATGTCGAGCGCAGCGCGCCAGCCGACTGCGCCCAGCGCCACGATCACCCTCGTGTCGCCGCTCACCAGCCGCCACTCGGCGGTCAGCCACGGCCCGCAGGCCGAACGCTCGGCCGGTGTCGGCGCATTCGCCGGCGGTGCGCAACGCACCGCTGCCGCCACCCGGATGTCGTTGAGCTGCAAGCCGTCGGCCGCGTCGACGGCGATCGGCGAGTTCGCCAAACCCGCTCGGTGCATTGCCGCGTACAAGAAATCGCCGGAGCGGTCGCCGGTGAACACCCGGCCGGTGCGGTTGGCGCCGTTGGCTGCCGGGGCCAGGCCCACCACCACGATCCGCGGGCGGGCGTCGCCCCAGCCCGGAACCGGGCGTCCCCAATACGGCTGATCGGCGAACGACCGCCGCTTCGTGCTCGCCGACTCTTCGCGCCACTGCACCAACCGCGGACAGGCTCGGCATACCGATATCTCGGCTTCCAGCTGCTGCAGCGATGTGGCGGCTTCGGCCAGCACGCTCACCTGCGCCTGATTCAGCGCGACCGCGGTGTCTGCCGTCGCGGGATCGCCGGGCCACCCGGCACCCGGCGGCACCGGGGAGTCGAACAGCTCCCCGGTACGCGGATGCGGGAATTTCACGGCTCCACTGTGCCGAACCGTGTTTGCCGGAACCGGGTCGGGGCTAGTCATTCACGATGCCGTCCTCAACTGCTGTCCGCGACCTCGACCAAGTACTCAAAGAATTGGCCGGCCACGTCCACGCCGCCGACCCCGGCCGGCAGCGCGACGTCATGAACGCGATGACCGGCGAGCTGCTCGGACATGTGCCGCACTGCACGCCTGACGACGTGCGCTCGGCGGCCCGGCGCGCCCGCGCCGTGCAAGCGGAGTGGGCGGCCCGCCCGGTCTCCGAGCGCGCCGCGGTGCTGCTGCGTTTCCACGACCTCGTGCTGAAGCGCCAGGACGAGGTGCTCGACCTCATTCAATTGGAGAACGGCAAGGCGCGACGCCACGCGTTCGAGGAGATCCTCGACGTCTGCATCACGTCGCGCTATTACGCCAACACCGCCGCGCGGTATCTACGCCCCAAGCGCCGCCAGGGTGTGCAGCTGGCCCTCACCGAGGTCTGGGAATACCACCATCCCAAAGGTCTGGTGGGCGTCATCTCGCCGTGGAACTACCCGTTGACCCTGGGCATCAGCGATGCGCTGCCCGCTCTGGTCGCGGGTAATGCGGTGTTGACCAAACCCGATGACAGCACCCCGTTTTCAGCGCTGTGGGCGGTGCAGCTGCTCGAAGAGGCCGGCCTGCCGCCCGGCCTGGTCCAGGTCGTCACCGGTCCGGGATCCGAGCTGGGCACCCCGATCATCGAGCAGTCCGACTACCTGATGTTCACCGGATCCACCGGCACCGGCCGCAACGTCGCCAAGCAGGCGGCCGAGCGGCTCATCGACTGTTCCATGGAGTTGGGCGGAAAGAACGCGTTGCTGGTCCTCGACGATGCAGACATCGGCAAAGCGGTGGCTGGTGCAGTGCGGGCCGCCTTCTCCAACGCCGGGCAGCTCTGCATCTCGATCGAGCGGATCTACGTGGTCAAGCCGTTGTGGGATGAGTTCGTCCGCGAGTTCGTCCGGGCCACCAAAGCACTGAAGCTGTCAGGTGGGCTCGACTACTCCGCCGACATGGGTTCACTGATCAGCGAGAAACAGTTGAAGACCGTCACCGAACACGTCGAGGATGCGAAAGCAAAGGGCGCCACGGTGTTGGCTGGCGGGCGGGCGCGACCCGACCTCGGGCCGTACTTCTACGAACCGACCATCCTCACCGGCGTACGAGAAGGCACCACCGCGTACGCCGACGAGACATTCGGACCGGTCGTCTCGTTGTATCCGGTCGAGACCGAGCAAGAAGCCATCGCGAAGGCGAATGACAGCTCGTACGGATTGAACTTCGCGGTGTGGACCAGCGACCCGGCCCGCGGCCGCCGGGTGGCCACCCAACTGCAGGCCGGGACCGTGAACATCAACGGCGCGTACGCGGCCACCTGGGCTTCCGTCGACGCCCCGATGGGCGGCATGAAAGATTCCGGGCTCGGCCGCCGGCACGGTGAACACGGCATTCTCAAATACACCGAGTCGCAGACGATCGCGACAGAACGGCTGCTGCCGGTCGGGGCGCCCAACGGCGTGCGCGGCGACATCTACGCACGGTTGATGACGAACGGCCTGCGACTGCTGCGACGGGCGCCAGGCGTCAAGTAGGAGCGATCTCCGTAGAATCTGCGCCATGGCCGCAGACGCGCTGGCCGGCCTGATCGCCGAGCTGCCCGAGGGAATGGTCGTCACCGACCCCGCAATCACCGAGGGATACCGGCAGGACCGCGCGCTGGATCCGTCGGCGGGCAAGCCCATGGCCGTGGTCCGGGCGCGGCGCACCGAAGACGTGCAGACGGTTCTGCGGTGGGCAACCACCCACCAGATACCAGTGGTAACCCGCGGGATGGGCACTGGTCTCTCCGGTGGCGCCACCGCGGTCGACGGCGGGATCGTGTTGTCGACGGAGAAGATGCTCGACATCGTCGTCGACCCGGTCACGCGCACCGCGGTCTGTCAGCCGGGCCTGCTGAACGCCGAGGTGAAGAAGGCCGTCGCCGAGCACGGCCTGTGGTACCCACCGGACCCGTCGTCCTACGAGATCTGCAGCATCGGGGGCAACATCGCGACCAACGCCGGCGGGTTGTGCTGCGTGAAATATGGGGTCACCACCGACTACGTGCTTGGCGTGCAGGTGGTGCTGGCCGACGGGACCGCGGTCCGGCTCGGTGGCCCGCGGCTCAAAGACGTTGCCGGCCTGAGCCTGACCAAGTTGTTCGTCGGCAGCGAGGGTGCGCTGGGCGTGATCACCGAGGTGACGCTGCGGTTGGTGCCTGCCCAGCAGCCGTTGAGCACGGTGGTCGCCAACTTCGCGTCGGTGCAGGCCGCGGCCGAGGCGGTGCTCGGGGTCACCTCGCGACTGCGTCCGGCGTTGCTGGAATTCATGGATGCGGCAACCATCAATGCCGTCGAGGACAAGCTGCGGATGGGCCTGGACCGCGGGGCGGCCGCGATGCTGTTGGCCGCGTCCGACGAGCGTGGGCGCGGGGGCAGCGACGACGCCGAGCTGATGGCTGCGACGTTCACCGAATTCGGTGCGACCGAAGTCTTTTGGACCGATGACCCCGACGAGGGCGAGGCGTTCGTCGCGGCCCGCCGGTTCGCCATTCCGGCGGTCGAGGAGAAGGGGCCGCTGCTGCTCGAAGACGTCGGCGTGCCGGTGCCCGCGCTGGCCGATCTGGTCGGCGGGATCGCACGCATCGCTGAGCATCGCGACTTGATGATCGCGGTGATCGCGCACGCCGGTGACGGCAACACCCACCCGCTGATCGTCTACAACCCCGACGACGTGGCGATGACCGAGCGGGCCCAGTTGGCCTACGGCGAGATCATGGACCTGGCTTTGAATCTGGGCGGCACGATCACCGGCGAGCATGGCATCGGCCGGCTGAAGCGGCCCTGGCTGGACGACTATCTCGGACCCGAGGCGATGGCGCTGAACCGCCGCATCAAAGACGCGCTGGACCCGCAGGGGATTCTGAACCCCGGCGTGGGCGTCTGAAGCACTGCGGTCGGCTGAGGAGAAGAAAAGGTCCCCTGGCGTTATGCGAGACTGTTCCGACGAAGCGACTGGAGGGATGTCTATGTCGGGCTGGACGAGGGGAAGCCTGTCCGCCGCTCTGAACGCAGTTGGAGTGGCGTCGATGTTGGGGCTGGTTCTGACGCTGGGTGTGGGTCCCGCGCTGGCGGATCCGCCTCCCGGCGACCCAGGGGTTGCCCCGGACCCCGGCGCGGGGCAGAACCCGGCACCGTTCACCGGCGCGGCGCCATTCGGGCCGCCGAGGATCGTTCCAGCCAACGGCTCGACGGTGGGCGTGGCCCAGCCGATCATCATCAACTTCCCGGGGCTCGTCGATGACTCTGGTGCGGCCGAAGGCGCCGTCCACATCTCTTCGGTGCCGCCGGTTGCCGGCAAGTTCTACTGGATGAAGCCCACGCAGCTGCGCTGGCGGCCGCTGAGTTTCTGGCCCGCGCACACCGCGGTGACCGTCGATGCGGGTGGCACCGTGTCCAGCTTCCAGACGGGAGACACCCTGGTGGCCACGGCTGACGACGCCACGCACCAACTGACCGTCACCCGCAATGGGGCCGTGGAGAAGACCATTCCCATGTCGATGGGGATGGCATCCGGCGGCCACCAAACACCGAACGGCACTTACTACGTCCAAGAGAAGATGCCCTCGGTAGTGATGGATTCCTCGACCTACGGCGTTCCGGTCAATTCGGCGTACGGATACAAGACCACCGTGGAGCTCGCCGTCCGGTTCGATGACAGCGGCGACTTCGTACACAGCGCTCCCTGGTCAGTGGATGACCAGGGCAAGCGCGACGTCAGTCACGGCTGTATCAACATCAGCCCGACCAACGCGAAATGGTTCTTCGACAACTTCAGCGCCGGCGATGCCATCGTGGTGGCCAATTCCAGCGGCGGCACCTACTCCAGGCACGACGGCTCCAACGACTGGCAAATCTAGATCGCTGCCTACCTGACCACTGCCGAACGTGAACCCTGCGACGCCTTTGCGGCGTGTCGCGTCCCTGGATTCACACTCGCGGCGGCAGCGTCCGCCGGGCGGTCAGAAGTAGGCGGGGTTGAAGAGGTCTTCCACGGTTTGGAACAAGGCGGTGATGGCTCCGCTGTCTGCCAGGCCGTGTGAAAAAGCGTCCACCAACGCCGTCGAATCGTTGATCAGGGTGCCCATGTCCGGTCCATCCGGAATGGTGATGGTCGTGGTCAAGCCCTCGGTCGTCGCCACGCCGCTGGCGATTTCCGCCGGCGTCAACCCCAGGTATTCCACGTGGGTGGTGAAGAAGTGGTAGATACCGTTCGCCAGGGCGGCCCAGGGGTTGCCGTCATTGGCGGCCAGCCCCGCGTCCCAGTCTTTCTGCCAATCAGCGACCCCGTCGTAATCGATCGTGTAGATGGTCGTCTGATACAGGTTGTCCGGTGTCAAACCGGCGAGCGAGCCACCGGGGGCGAATTGGTCCTCGTTGATGGCGTTGAGCAGCCCGTCGGTCAGAGTTGTACCGGTGGGACCGCCGCCGAACAGCTGGACCAAATCTCCATAGATGTTCGTCGCAATCCCGTTCGCGTCGCTCGGGTCGCCGATGAACACGAAATGCAGGTCGTCCTTCGGAATAGTGGCCGACAGTACTTTCTCTGCCGCCGAAGCAGCAATGACGCTCTGCGAGTAGGCGAACACCGTCAGCGGGTCGGTGGGACTCATGTTTCCCGCGCTGTACTCGGCTTCCACCGCACTGACGATGTCCGCCTCGTCCTGCAGACTGCTCGGCCCGAACTCGAAGACTTCCGGTGTCGTCAGCACCTGCAACGGGGCGTCGCACGGCGCGGTAAACACCATGTCACAGATCGACGTGCCCCCGGCGAATCCCAATGACTGCAGATAGAGCGAATCGGCAGTCTCCACGTAAGCCGTCGACGGTGTCGGTTCGGCCGTGCCGCCAAGAAAAATCGCGTTGGTGCTGTGCAATAGGGGGTCGTACACATCGGAGTCGGCGTAGGCCGACACAGACAAGGCGATCGACACGCCGGTCGCACCGACAATCGGCGCCACCACGCGAAGATTGTTCAGCATTACGGACCTCACTTCATTCCTGCCGGTTGTCTGATGCCGAGCTGACAATAACCTGAGTGAGCTGTCCAAGGGTGGAACTTTCGATAAGCCATCCGGCCACTGGAAGAGCTCTTGCCGCACAGCCCTTTTGACACTCAGCCCCGAGGAAGGCCCAATATTCGCTGGGCGATGATGTTGCGCTGGATTTCTGACGTGCCGCCCGAGATCGTCCCGGCGAAGCTTGCCGCGTAACGCGCGAACCAACTTCCGGTGGCCTGGTCCAAACCGTGCGCCTTGTAGCCGGACGTTGCGGCGGGAAGCACCAGCCCATCTGAACCCGCGGCAGCCAGAGCGTGTTCAGCCCCAATCTGCGCGGCCTCTGAACCGAGTACCTTCAGAACTGATAACGCGGCGACGTCCTCTTCGCCGCGTGATGCGCGGGCCAGCGCCGCCGAACCCAGCAGACGCAAAGCCTGCGCGTCCATCACCAAAGTGGCGTAGTGGTCGCGATCCAGCGCAGTGACCGGATCGAAGTCGTGGACGAGGAACCGCAGCCGGTCGGCGAAACTCATCCAGAGCAGGTTGCGTTCGTGGCCGAGCGATCCGTTGGCCACCCGCCAACCGCCGTCGAGGTCGCCGACCAGGTTTTCGGCGGGAACTCGAGCATTGGTGAAGAACACCTCGTTGAGGTCGAGATGGTCTGGGTCGTAGAAGTACGCAAACGGCCGGCACTCGACGCCGGGCGTGTCCTTGGGAATGACCAGGACGCTGATGCCTTTGTGTTTCGGCGCCGCGGGATCGGTGCGCACGAACGTGAGAATGACATCTGCGTCGTGGGCGCCGGAGGTCCACAGCTTCTGCCCGTTGACGACGAAGTCGTCACCGTCCCTGACCGCCGTGGTGCGCAGGCCGGCCAGATCAGAGCCCGCGCCCGGTTCGCTCATCCCGAGCGATGCCGTCATATCGCCGCGCAAGATCGGTGCCGCCCACCGCAGCTTCTGCTCGGAAGTACCGAACGTCAGCAGCGACGCCGCGATGATCCCCACACCCTGCGGGTTGCAGGATTGAGTGATCCTTCTGCGCGACAGTTCTTCGCGGTGGACGAACTGCTGCAGGAGCGTGGCGTTGCGGCCACCGAATTCCGGTGGGTTGCCGGGCAGCAGCCACCCATGGTCGAACTGCAGTCGCTGCCAACGTCGGGACCATTCGGGTATGTGTGACGTGGATCGGGACCGTTCGGTCGCTTCTGCCTCAGCGGGCAGGTGTTGGTCCAGGAAGGCGACGAACTCCGCCCGAAAGGCCTCAACTTCTGCGTCAAAGGTCAGCTGCACGGCGCTCCTTCGGTTCGACACCTTTGTCCTAAGATATCAAGTACTTCATATCCGCTATGTACCGATATCAAGTGGTTGACAATCATCAAGCGGACCGGAGATGGTACGAAGACCGATCCACCGCAGGAGGGCCATTTGCTCGACGGAGAGAAGATTCTCGTCACCGGCGTCACGGGCAAGATCGCCTTGCCGATCGCCAGGGCGTTGGCCGAACGCAACGAAGTGTGGGGCGCGGCACGTCTGCGTAATCCCCAAGACAGCGAAGATCTCGTCGCGGCCGGGATAACGCCTGCGCCACTGGACATGTCGACGGGTGAGTTTTCGTCGCTGCCCCGTGACTTCACCTACGTCTTCCATGCCGCGGTGGATCCCGGCGCCGACGACTGGCAGCGCTGCCTCAAAACGAACGCTCGCAACTCGGGCGAGCTGCTTTATCACTGCCGCAGCGCAAAGGGTTTCGTGCTGTGCTCAACCGGATCGGTCTACGGCTATCGCGGCCGCCGCCCGCTGACCGAGTCCGACGGTCCGGGCGTGCCGCTGCGGGCTAACTACAGCTTCTCCAAGATCGCTGCGGAGTCAGTCTGCGGCTGGATCGCGGAGCAATTCGGAATTCCGCTCACCATCATCCGGATCTGCTCCACGTACGGCCCGCAAGGCGGAGCACCGGCCGACCGGTTCGAGATGATGTTGGCGGGCAAGCCGATTCGGCTCCACCCCGACGCGCCCAACAACTACAACCCAATCTACGAGGACGACTACGTTGAACTCGGCATCCGCGCCATGGAAGTCGCTGCCTCGCCACCGATTGTGGTGAACTGGGCAGGTAGCGAGACGGTAAGCGTCGAGGACTACTGCGCTTACATGGGCCAGCTGGTCGGTATCACACCGTCGTTCGACTACACGCCCGAAGCGCACACTCCGCTCTGGCCGGACGTGACCTACATGCACCAGGTACTCGGACGAACGAAAGTGGGCTGGCGCGAAGGGTTCCGGCGGATGATCGAGGCGCGCCACCCCGAGCTCGAACTCGCCGCGCTCGACTCGACCCCGCCAAAGGTTCAGCTCTGATGCTGCTGCCCGGTACGCCGTCCGACGAGGTCACCGATGTTCTCGCAACGGGCAGCGGCGACATCACCACGACGTTCGTGTCCATGGCGACGCGACACCCCGACGGCACCGACGCTGACTACCTGCAGTGGCACACCCTCGATCACCGGCCCGAACAGCACCGGCTAAGTGCCGTCCGGGCATCGTTGCGGCTGGTGTCGACGCCTGCCTGCCGTGCGGCCAGAGCTGTAAAAGACGAGCGGTTCGACTCGGTGGATCACGTGATGACTTACTTCTTCAGCGACACCACGGGTCTGGATGCATTCCTCACGCTATCGGCGGCGCTGGGCGGCGCCGGTCGCAAACTGCCACTCTTGCCGCCCGTTGAACGCGGCGTCTACCAGGTGCAGAACCGGGTTGCCGCGGCGCGGGTCAAAGTCGGCGCCGACGTGCTGCCGTGGTGGCCGGCCCGCGGCGTGTACCTGCTACTGGAAAACCACGCGACACCACCCGTTGCTCTGGTCGACGTCGAGGGCGTCGCGGGAATCTGGTCCATGGCTGCACTCGACGTCGGTCCAACGCTGGCGAGCGCACGACCCGGACAGCAACTCACCTACTGCTTCCTCTACGACGACCCGGTCGCCACCGCTGCCCGCATCCGGCCTGTCCTCGAGAAGCGTTGGCATACAACGAGAGTCGGCCCCCTCTTCGCCGCACCGTTTTACCCGGTCGTACCCCACGAGTGGAGCCGCTATGTGCCCTGACCGCAGGCGCTCGTGCGGATAGGTCTGATGGTCGGCTCCGACAAGGAGCGCCCACGTGCTGACCGCCTAGCCGGATTGCTCGCCGACGGCCAGAGCGCCGAGAATGCGGGCTTCACCGCGTTCTGGATTCCGCAGATTCCCGGTTACCTCGACGCCATGACCGCGATCGCGCTATTGGGCCAAGTAACCACCCGCATTGAAATAGGCAGCGCCGTAGTGCCAATTCAAACGCGCCATCCCGTCCCGATGGCGCAGCAGGCGTTGACCACCCAATTGGCATGCGGGGGCCGATTCGCGCTGGGAATCGGCCCATCGCACGATTGGATCGTGGACGGTCAATTGGGCTTGTCCTACCAGCGACCGGCTCACCTGGTAAGCGATTACCTTCAGGTGCTCGACGCCGCACTCAACGGGCCGGGAGCCGTTGATGTCGAAAACGATACCTACCGCGTGCACAGCCCGATGGATGTCGCCGAACCCATCCGGATGCCTGTCCTGCTGGCGGCGCTCGGCCCGGTCATGTTACGGATCGCCGGCGGGCGGAGCAGCGGCACAATCCTGTGGATGGCCGACGAACGCACGATCGGCGACTACATCGCGCCCCGGATCGCCGCGGCTGCAACGGATGCCGGACGTCCGGCGCCCCGCATCGTTGCCGGCGTTCCGGTCGCGGTGTGCTCGAACAGCGATGTCGACAATGCGCGGGCGCACGCGAGCGAAGTGCTCGGTCATGCCCACTTCTCACCAAACTACGAGCGACTGCTAGAACACGGCGACGCGGCCGATGTCGGAGACACCATGGCCGCCGGGGACGAGCAAACCGTACTCGCCCGACTGCTTCGTTACCGCGACGCCGGGGTCACCGACCTTGCCGTTCGAATCGTGCCGCTGGGGACCGACGCCGATGCGCGCGGCGCGTCACGGGCGCGGACGCAGCAGTACATTGCTTCGCTATGCCCGGAGCTCTAAATCGTTTCAGCACCAAAGGCTCAACGTATCGACGCGCCCGTCAGGGGCCGCCGACCGAAGTCCCCCCATCAACGGTGAGGACAGTACCGGTCGCGCCGGTACACGCCGCGAAGTAGAGCGCAGCTTCGGCCACGTCCTCGGGAGTTCCGTCCCTCGGAAGGGGTCGATCGTTGCGCATTCTGATGCGCGTCTTCTCGACGAATTTGTCTACGGCCTCCGCGCTGAGCCCAGCGACCGACGACGCGAGAATTGGCGTCGGAATGCCGCCCGGTGCAAGGCAATTCACCCTGATACCCAGCGGTGCCAGCTCTGCGGCCACGCTTTTGGTGAAATGGATGACGGCGGCTTTCGAGGCGCGGTACGTCATCACGCCGCCTCCGGCTTGCAGCCCACCGATCGATGCGACGTTGATGATGCTGCCACCGTCGTGCTCGGCCATATAGCGTGCAGCCTCCCGGGTACCCAGCATGACGCCTAACAGGTTGACCGACATCACTTTCGAGAAGTCAGCGAGGTCATCGTCCAAGAAGGTTCTGTGCATTTTGCTGGAGATCCCGGCATTGTTGACCATCACATCCAGTCCGCCGAAACGGTCGACAGCAGCGTGCACGACGCCGCGAACGTCCTCGGCGACCGCCACGTCAACATGCTGAAACCAGGCCCGTTCTCCGCACTCGCTGGCAAGCTGCTCGCCGTCCTGGTCGTTGAGGTCCGCGATGATCACCTCCGCCCCGGCTTCGACGAACTTCTGCACTATTCCGAGACCGAGGCCCGATGCGCCGCCGGTGACAATGGCAACTTTGCCCGTCAACGATGCGGTCATCGGGTCAGCCGTTCTGCTCCTACCGCCTCTATTGCGGACCCCGACGATCCCGCGGGCGATGCACCGGCCGCCCCGGCGAGACGGGTCAAGTGATCGGTCAAGTAATAGATGGCGTACAGCACGACGTACGGGAGGATCAGATAGGGCACATTCTCCCCAATAAACTTGCCCCACAACCCGTATGCTCCTTGCCCGATGTCGGCGAAACCCGCGCGGATTTCAGCGACGTAGTAGATGGTTGTGCCGGCATCCAGAATGGCGACGCTGAAGAAGCTCAGCCACAGGCAGCGGATCCGTGATTCGTCGGGCAGGTCACGGCGCAGCATCTTGATCCAGAGAACGAACAGCAGGATTCCGACCAGGACGGCCCCGAACTCCAGGCCGAAGATGAACATGTTGTCGCTGCGGTATCGCGTGTCAGCCAGCCCGTACTGCCACCACAGCCACCGCCAGCCGGGATCCGTCGTGGTTCCCCACAGGTTGAACGGATGACCGAGGAGAAAAGGCAGCTCATAGGTGAGCTGACTTCCTGCGGTCAGGGGGATGTAGACCAATATCAGCTCGGCGCACAGTGCCAGCCGTGATCGTATCTCTCCCGGCGCTTTCCACAACAAGACGAACGGCAGCACGAAGACCGGGGTGCCGAAGATCAGATTCGCGGCCACATCCACCGCCAGACTAGGCGCCACCAGTCCGGTGCCCTCGGCGATCGTCATAAAACCGAATACGAAGCCCACAAACGAGAACAGGACGACGTAGATCCTGAGGCGGTGCGGCGCGAACGGACGGGCCAACTCAGGGTGAGTGCGCTCCATTGCATAACCTTCCTGATTACCTGTGTTCGTCCTGAACACCAAAAGTGTTGACAGCCATGGCCAACAGGAGATATCCGCCGATCGTGAAGACCAGATCCATGCGTTGTTGATCAGTAAGGACGCGGGCAAGTTCTTCCCAGGTTGTCTGCGCGATCGTGCTGTCTGTCGTCAAATCATCGACGGCCTGGATCACCATCTGGTCATGGCGATCGACGCAGTTTCCGGAACGGATGGCATCGATGTCGTCGGGACTCAAGCCGGCGCGGGCGGCGATGGGTAGGTGGTGCGACCACAGATACGCACAGTTGCCGTGATGCACTACGCGCAGCAACGCGACCTCCCGGATCCGCGGCGAAAGCGTCGAATCCCGCAGCAGGTACGCATTGAAGGGCAGGTAGGCCTCGGTCAGGTCAGGGTGGCGCACAAGAGTCGCCAAGACGTTGCCGGCACCGTGCACGTTGGCGCGCTCTGCGGGGATCAAGGATGCCAACGCACTGCGGCAGCGGTCATCCCACTCGGCGTCCGGCAGTGGTGTGAGGCGCAGCGGGTGCTCGGCCGCGGTCACGCGGTGGCTTCGCCCACGACGGTCAAGTAGCGCTGGACGGGCTGCGGCTGCATAGTTCTTTCCCTTTTGGTCGGCGGTCTCAACGGACTGCACGTCAGAGCTATTGGATCGGTTCGTCACCGAGCACGGTGGTGCGCAACATTTCCCGCGCTGAGTCGGGGTCGTAGGGGGCGGCGCGGTGCAGGACTCCGCGGTTGTCCCAGATGACGGTGTCACCGATCGACCACGTGTGGCTGTACACCTTGTCGCGCATGGTGGCGCGCTCGAGTAGCTCATCGAGCAAGGCCCGACCCTCATCGAGGTCCATCCCGACCACATAGTCGGCGGAGGCACCCAACACCAGTGACTTGCGGCCAGTGCGATGTGTCCACACCAGTGGATGTTCGTGGGTACGCCGGGATCGCCAGCGTGCCAACGTCTCTGGAGAGGGGTCCGGGTGAACGCGTCGCTGGGAGGCTTCCAGTGAGTGCACGACGCGAAGCGAGCTGAAGCGGTCCTTCTCGTCGTCGGTAAGGGCGGCGTACGCAGCATAGGAGTTGGCGAATTCGGTTTCACCGCCCCACTCGGCGACCTGCACGGCGGAAAGAACGGTGGCTTTCTGCGGGCATTCGTCCGCGAGGGGTGTGCAGCCGTCGATATGCCAATCAAAGGTCGCCTTCAAGTACGCGGCCGAGGCATTTTTGGACTTGTCGAGGGTGATCGGGTAAATCCCGGCGACAGGGTGGTGACCGTCGGAGGAATGATCGATCTCGCCAAGCCGGCGGCAGAAGGCGACTTGGGCCTGTGGGTCGAGTTGCAGACCGCGGAACACCAGAACGCCGTTGTCTTCTAACGCATCCAGCACCGATTGACCGACTGAATCGTCACCCGCCAGCGCGGCCGCATCAAGGCCTGCGACTTCGGCGCCGACGGAGTCGGTGAGTTTGGAGATGGTGAGCAGACTCATGGTCGCCCCTTCCGTTTTGGGTACTGTGTTCAAGGAAATGGGTCGCCGGTGCGAATCATGACTGCATCGGCTGCATCCACCGGTGCGGGCTGGTGCATGATCTCGACCGCCATCGCGACCATGATCAGCGAATAGATCATGTGCAGCAGGTTGAGCGCATCGTCGGGCAGGCTGTCGAGACTGAACTTGTCGCAATAGTCGATGGCTTCCTCCAACCGGGGGAAGAACGCATCATAGAAGTCGTGCAGCTCTGGCATCGAGGCGTTGACGCGGGTGTCCCAGCGCTCGGTTTCGGTTGCCAAACACCAGATTTCGGCGTACTTCTCCAGTTCGGCGAACGCGCTGGGCAGCAAAGCTTCTGGCATCGTCAGACTCCCGCCGGGGCAGTGTCGCGCTGGTATGCGCTGACCCAGTCGACCACGACCTTATGCAGGTGGCGGACCAAGATCTCTTGGTCGTTGAGTGGAAAGTCGTCAACGATGCCGTATTCGAGTGCCGCCTGGGTGCCGCCGAGCATGCCGGCGTCTTGTAGCGCGAATTCTTTGAGCACCACCGCGGCGACTTCGTGTTCGATGCGCTCGCGCACACTGCCGGCGGGATGGAAGTAGGTGTAGGCCTCGAAGCGGTGAGTGTTGTAGGAGGTCGGCCAGTAGCGATACACGAGATACCAGCCGCCATAGATCAGGATCTCGGTGTTGGGGAAGATCTGGAAGTTGCTGATCCCCCACGGCTCGATCCCGCCGGGATTGAGCCCGGCGGCCGGCAGTTCGCCGATGTCGGGAGTGCGCCACGGTCCGACAAGCCCGCTTCTGGTTGCTCGTTCGATCGGATACATGTACTCGGGGGGAAGCAGCCACCGGCGTCGTCCCGCTGTTGACACCAGCCGATGGGGACCGTCGAGTTGGAAGTGCCCGCAGGTGAATCCAGCGTTGGGTACGCGTACTTCGGACGGCACTTGCTGTGAGTGCAGCGAGGGCACGTGGTAGTACTCCTGGAACGCGTCGGCGAAGATTTTCCAGTTGCTGTTGTTGTGAGCGACCCACTCATAGCGTTCGGTCAGTTTGCCGAACGGATAGCCGTCCAGGGCGGTGATCATCGGACCCAGGAACTCGCGCAGGCCCTGACGGGGTTCGTCGTCGAGGTTGATGAAGATGAAACCGTTCCACACATCGCAGTGCACAGGTCGCAAGCCGTATTCGGCGGTGTCGAGGCCGAAGAACTCCGATTCCTGCTGCACGAATTTCAGGGCACCGTCGAGGTCGTAGCGCCACCCGTGGTACTTGCAGGTGAACTGCCGGCAGGTACCGCGCGTCTCTTCGGCGGGAAAGTCGTTCCACACCAGCTTGTTTCCCCGGTGCCGGCAGACGTTGTAAAACGCGCGGATCTGATCGTCGCGGCCTTTGACCAGGATCACCGAGGCGCCGACCACTTCGATTTCCTTGGTCAGGTAGCTGCCGATGCGAGGCAGTTCCTCCACCCGGGCGACGTTGAGCCAGGCCCGTCTGAAGACGGCCTCGCGTTCGAGTTCGTAGAACTCCGGAGAGGTCGAATCGCGGAATGAAACCGGACCGGTACCCAATTCGGGATAGTGCTCGGTCCACGACCCCTCGATGGGCCTACCCGATCGCGTCATGTGAACCTTTCTGCCGACCCGAATGGTGTTGCGCGGTAACCGGTGTCACATCACCGCTCCGCCGTTGACGCCCAGTGTCTGGCCGGTGATGAACCCGGCCTCGTCCGAGCAGAGAAAACCCACCGCCGCGGCGATATCGGCACCGGTGCCCAGATGGCCGACCGGGATGTTGCTGGCGAGCTGTTCGTTGGAACCCAGGTATCCAGCGGCTTGGCCCTGGTGCTGCATCGGGGTCTCGATACCCGACGGCGGGATGTTGTTGACGGTGATTCCGTGTGGTGCGTATTCGCGGGCAAGCGATTTGGTCAAGGTCATCACTCCGCCCTTGGACGCGGCGTAATGGGCGGCGAATGGCGAGCCGCGCTGGGCGCTCGACGACGAGATCATCACGATCCTGCCCCATTTTGCGTCCAACATGTCGGCCAACGCGATCTGGCAGCAATGGAAGGTGCCGGTCAGGTTGACGTCGATGATCCTGGTCCAGGATTCGATGCTGATGTCGGTGAAGGGCGAGAAGTCGAACAGCCCGGCGCTCGTCACCAGAACTGTGGTCGGTCCGAGCTCGCTGCGGACTTTGGCGAAGGCGTTCTCGAGGGCGGGTCGGTCGGTGACGTCGGCGCCGACTCCGATGGCGGTGACGCCGTAGGCACGGAGATCGTCGGTGACGCGTTGCGCCGCTTGCTCATCGAGATCGAGAACCGCGACTTTGAGTCCGCGGCGGCCCAGTTCGTGGCAGGTCGCCTCACCCATGCCCGAGGCGCCGCCGGTCACAACCGCTACCTTGCTCATCTGCTGCGCTTCATCGAATCGTCCTCCTGGGCGTTCACTCGTAGACCACCCGCACGCTGCGGCTGGTCGGCAGGGCCTGACAAGTCAGCACCCAGCCGTCCTCCACCTCGTCGTCTTCGAGTGCGTCGTTGTTGATCATCCGGGCGCTGCCCTGTGTCAGGCGGGCCATACACGTTCCGCAGGAACCGACTTCGCATGACGACGGCGCCTGCAAGCCGGCCATGCGGGCGGTCTGCAATAAGGTGTCACCCGGCAAGTAGGGCACCGTGATCTTGCGCCTTTGCAGCTCGATGTTCACCTCCTGGGTGACCGTATCGCCACCGGCAGCAGATGGGGTGACAGGCAACTCGGCCACCTCGAAGTGCTCCAGATGCACCCGATCAGCCGGCACCCCCGCCGTTCGCAGCGTGTCGTGCACGACGTCCATGAACGGGCCCGGGCCGCAGATGTAGTACTCGGCGTCGCGGGCGGGCGCAACGAAGGCTTTCACGTGCGCAGGAGTCACGAAGCCACATTGATCGTCGAGATGATGGTGCAAGGCGAAGCGGCCCGCATGCGAATCTTTCAAGGACGCCAACGCCTCGTCGAAGATCACCGAGTCGCGGCAACGGTTGGCGTAGAACAGCCGGGTGTTGCGCGCACCCGATATCAGGGCTGACCGCAACAGAGAGAACACCGGCGTGATGCCGCTTCCGCCGGCGAACGCGATCATTTCGCGGTCGTTGTCTTTCAGGACAAAGCGACCCTGGGGTGGCAACGCGTAAATATCTTTACCCGGTGCCGCTGTGTCGTTGAGCCAGTTCGACACCACACCGTCGCGGTCCCGTTTGACGGTGATACGCAGGTCCTCCCCGGACGCTGGTGAGGACGACATCGAATAGCAGCGTCGATACTCTCGCCCGTCGACGCAGACCAGCAGCGTCAGGAATTGCCCTGCCTGGTAACCGAAGTGCCGCGCGCTCGATTCAGGGACGTCGAGAGCGATCGATATGGCGTCGGGGGTTTCGCGAACCACGCTCTTGACGCGCAAAGGCACAAAGCCCTCCGGCACCGCAGCCGTACCGACGCCGGCAGGCTGAGTATCGGTCGCAGTCGCGGCCCCGCTGCTCTGCGACAAAACGCGGGATTCTTGCATCGCCCTCAGAGTATCAACTACTTGCGATTATTCTCAAGTACTAGATACTTGGCCCCTAGCGCTCACGCACGCAAAGGTCAGGTGTCGACGTGGTCGTTGAACAGCTCGTGTCCGGTGCCTTTTTCGACTACGCGGCCCAGCAGTTCCCGTAAAGTCTGCTGCTCTTCGGCGCTCAGTACGCCGAATACCTTCTCGTGCGCGGCGATTGCGTCGTTGACGACGGTGGCCGCGACGTTTCGTCCCTCGCCAGTGAGATAGGCCTGCAAGATCCGTCCGTGCTGGGGATCCTGCTTTCTTTCCACCAGGCCGCGGCGTTCCAACGCGGTCAGCGCGAGCTGAACCCCTTGCGGACTGATCAGCAACCGTCGGGCGAGTTCAGCGCCGGACAGGCCGGGCTCATTGGCGAGTTGGCGCAGCACGCCGATTTGAGCGGTGCTGACTCCGTGGCCGCTGACCGCTTCGTTAACTGAGGTCAGCGAAAAGTAGAAGGCCTGCTTGAGCAGCCACAGAATGTTGTCGGTGAGTTCCATGCCGGCCTCCGGCGCTTTCGTGTTACTCGACGTTATCGGACGTGGCGGTGCTGGGCGTCTTGTAGATCTGTCCATCCTTCATGACGAACGAGACCTCGAGTGTGGTGCCGATGTCGCTGGAGGGGTCGCCGGGCACCGCGATGATGTCGGCGAGGTAGCCGGGCGCCAGGCGGCCCAGCTCGTCGTCCGCCTCGACGAGTTCGGCCGCCACCACGGTGGCGGCCCGGATCGCCTGCATCGGGGTCATGCCCCGGTCCACCAGTGCAATGAGTTCTTTAGCGTTCTGGCCGTGCGGAATCGCCGGCGCGTCGGTGCCGCACGCGATGCGCACTCCGGCGGCGATTGCTTTAGGCAGCATGGCTTTCGCGCGCGGAAATACTTCTTCGGCTTTCTTGCGCAGCTCCGGCGCGATGCGGTCGATGGCCAGCGCCTCCGTCAGATAGGTGGTCGACACCAGGAAGGTGCCGTGATCGGCCATCATCTGGATGGTGTCATCGGTGGCCAGGAAACCGTGTTCGATGCAATCGATTCCGGCGCGGATGCAGGCCCGGATCGCGCTGTCACCGACGGCGTGCGCCGCCACCCGCACCCCGGCGCGGTGGGCTTCGTCGGCGATCGCGGCGAATTCCGCGTCCGAATACTGCTGTGCGCCCGGACCCGTGCTGTGCGACATGACGCCGCCGGAGGCCGACACCTTGATCAGCTTGGCGCCGTGGCGAATCTGGTACCGGACACAGGCGATCACGTCGGGCACGCCGTTGGCGATGCCCTCAGCGACCGACAGCGGCATGATCCCGGGCGCAAGCCGCTGGAAGACCGTCGGGTCCAAATGCCCGCCGTAGGGGGTGACGGCGTGTCCCGCAGGATAGATGCGCGGACCGGCGTGCCAGCCCTGATCGATGGCCCTCTGCAGCGCAACATCGAGTAAATACCCGCCGGTCTTCACCATCAGCCCGAGATTGCGCACGGTAGTGAAGCCGGCATCCAGCGTGGTGCGCGCATTGACCGCCCCGCGCAACGTGCGATACGCCGGATCGTCTTGAACACCGTGCATCGGTGCCGGCAGGCCCTCGGGACCACCAGGCCCGCCGATGAGCAGGTTCAGTTCCATGTCCATCAAGCCCGGCAGGAGTGTGACGTCCCCGAGATCGATGATCTTCGCCGAATCCGGCAGTGGCCCTTCAGGATTGACCGCACTGATGCGTGCCCCGTCCACGACGACCACGGCCGGAGACCAAACCTGGCCGGCGTCGATGTCGGCCCACCGCGCCGCCCGCAGGACCGTCGGACCGGTCACGGAACCGGCTCGGACACGCAATCCAGGGTGGAAGCACCGGAGTCGGGAACGCGCGGCTGCTTCCAGCACTCCACCGGAAACGACACCATGATCATCGAATACAACAGGCGCATGAGGTTCTCGACATCCTCGGGCAAGTCGTCGAGTGGGAATTTGTCGCAGTAGGTGATGACCTCTTCGGCGCGCGGCGTGATCGCGTCGTAGAAAGCCTTCATCTCCGTCATCGAACTCGCCAGCCTTTTGGCATAGCGCTGCGGTTCGCTGGGCAAGCACCAGTCGGCGAACTGTTCCAGGTCGGCGAATTCGGTTGGCAGCACAGCGGACACCGGCTTCACACTCCCGCCGTAGACGTGCGCCGATACTCGTCGATCCAGGCGGCGGTCTCCTTGTGCAAGTGACGGAGCAGGATCTCCTGATCGTTGAGCACGAACCGGTCGATCACGCGCGATTCGATCATCGTCTGGGTCGCCTCCAACGTATTGGCGTCCTGCAGCCCGTATTCCTTGAAGGACACCGCCGCGAGTTCCTGGGCGACACGTTCGCGCGGGGTGCGTGGCTGCGGAAAGTAGAGCGTGCCCTCGAAGACGTGGGTGTTGTAGGACGTCGGCCAGTAGTGGTAGGTCAGGTACCAACCCTGACCCCAGAAAAGGATGACGAAGTTCGGGAACAGCTGGAATGAATCCAGTCCCCACGGATCACACTTCGCGGGATTCAGTCCGGCGGGCATCTCCCCCAGATCTGGCTTGTCCCAAGGCCCGAACAGGCCACTCTGGCAGATGTCCTCGATCGGCTTGCGCATCTCATCGGCCATCTCCCAGGCGCGCACACCGGACGTACTGACCAGCCGGTGCGGGCCGTCCAGGCGGTAATGCGGCGCCTCGAAACCCGCCTGCGCGGCCGCCTTCGAGTAGGCGGTCGGCGACTGATTCGCGTGCAACACCGGGGCGTGATAAAACTCCTGGAAGGCATCCATGTAGAGCTTCCAATTCGCCTTCACCTCCGACCGGTAGCACCAGCGCGAGGTCATCTGGCCGAACGGGTAGCCCTCCAAGCCGGTGATCATCGGCCCGAGAAACTCACGTAACGACTGCTGCGGCTGCTTCGCGAAGTTGACGAAAACAAAGCCTTCCCAGACGTCGCAGTGCACCGGCACCAGCCCGTAGCGGCTCTTGTCGAGGTCGAAGAACTCTTCCTCCTGCTGCACGAAAGTCAGGTTGCCGTCCAAGTCATAGCGCCAGCCGTGGTACTTGCAGGTGAACTGGCGACACACGCCGCTGGTCTCGTCGAGCGGCATGTCGTTCCACACCAACTTGTTGCCGCGATGACGGCAGACGTTGTGATACGCCTTGATGTCCCCGGACGTCGTGCGCACCAGAACGATCGAGGTGTTGACGGCCTTGAGCTCTTTGGTGAAGTAGCTGCCCTTGCGCGAAAGCTGTTCGATGCGACCAACGTTGAGCCAGGCACGCTTGAAAATCGCCTCGCGTTCCAGCTCGTAGATCTCCGGGCAGATGGAATCCTCGTAGGACACCGGCTCGGTGCCGAGCTCTGGGTAGTGCTGCGTCCAGCTGCCTTCGGGCGGCTTGGGAAATCGAGCCACAAGCGCTCCTGTCCGTTTCGATCCCGAACGGACCCCTCGGCGGTCAGGCAGCCATTCGGATGGGGAATGGCTACGCAGCCACGGTTTTCGGTGATCCGTATGACTCCGTCGAGCCGACGGTATATCGTCATAGACCTAATCACAAGTAGTTGATATTGTGGGATGGGATCGGATGGATCGCAAGCGCGGGGCCCGGCTCGCTGAGAGCCGCACAGTGCAGACCCACGGAGGGGTCTTCGAGGTCATCTCGCCGCACACCGGGGAACCCATCGCCGAAGTTGCTGCCGCGGCGCCGGCCGATGTCGACCTCGCCGTGGGCGCTGCACGCCTGGCCTTCGACTCCGGCTCCTGGGGCCGCAGTGAACCGCTGGAACGTGTCGCAGCGATCCGGCGACTCGCCGACGTCTATGACCAACGACGCGCAGAGATGGCCGAAACCATCACCGCAGAGATCGGCGCGCCGATCACCTTCGCGCAGCGCGCACAGGTCGGCCTGCCGGCGATGATGATGCGGGCATTTTGCGATCTGGCCGAGCGCCACCAGTGGCAAGAGACCCGGACTGGCTTCTTCGGCGCGGACGTGCACGTCTACAAGGAACCGGTCGGCGTGGTGGCAGCGATTGTGCCGTGGAACATGCCGCAGTTCCTGATCATCACCAAACTGGTGCCCGCACTGCTCGCGGGCTGCACGGTGGTAATCAAACCCGCCGCCGAATCTCCGCTGGACGCAATGCTTTTAGCCGAGATGATCGACCGGATCGACTTGCCGCCCAGTGTAGTCAGCGTGTTGCCCGGCGACGGCGCTGTCGGTCAACTACTGGTGAGTCATCCGGGTGTGGACAAGGTGTCGTTCACCGGTTCGACGGCGGCCGGTCGAGCTGTCGCGGCGGCGTGCGCGCCCAACCTGACCAAGGTCAGTCTCGAACTCGGCGGCAAGTCCGCCGCGATCGTCCTCGATGACGCCGCACCCGAAGCCGTCGCCGCCGGAGTGCGATCGGCGAGCTTGTCCAACAGTGGGCAGATCTGCAACGCGCTGACCCGTGTCCTGGTACCCGAGCGGCGCCACGACGAGTACGTCGACGCGTTGGCTTCCGAGATGACCGCCCTGCGGGTGGGTGACCCCACCGATCCCGACACTCAGATGGGCCCGCTCGTCTCCCAGCGCCAACAGCAGCGCGTTCGCAGCTACATTCAGATCGGTCAACACGAAGGTGCGCGACTGGTCATCGGCGGCACCGACATGCCGGGCGGATTCGAACGGGGCTGGTACGTCCGACCCACCCTGTTCGCCGCCGCCGACAACACCATGACCATTGCGCGAGAAGAGATCTTCGGGCCAGTGATCACCGTCATCCCGTACCGGGACGAGGACGACGCCGTGGCGATTGCGAACGATTCCGACTACGGGCTCGCCGGATCGGTGTGGACGGCCGACACCGACCGGGGCCTGGCAATCGCACGACGCATCCGGACCGGAACCTTCGGGGTCAATCAGGGCTACACCATGGACCCGTTCGCGCCGTTCGGTGGCGTCAAGGCCAGCGGCTACGGACGCGAACTGGGGCCCGAAGGTCTCGACGGTTACCTCGACACAAAGTCAATCGCCGTCGCGCCGGCCCCGAAGGATCCCAGCACCGGCTGAGCTCAGTGGGTGGCAGGGGCTCCGCCGATCGAAAGGCACAGGGAGGCAACGCCGTCGACGACGGACCGGGTGACTGTCGGTCAGCACCTCACTTGCCTCGTTGCAACGGAACAGCCGTTGGAAGCGTCGCTTCCCCGGGCAGAACCAGCTTGCCCTCGTTGTTGATGTAGCCGGACCTTTTGGTGGGTATCGGCAATGCAGGATCGGGGCAAGGTACATCGGTGCCGTCGCCGCAGATGCCTCCGTTGAAGTACGACCGCTTCAGCTGATCCGCAGGCCAATGGTCGGCGTGCATGCCGACCCATTGCGCCGGCACGTTGTAGATAACGAAGAAGCAGGCGCTGATCCCGGCAAAGACCGCCAAGAAGCGGGTCAACTGCTGCTTGACCGCGCCGCCCCGGACCTGGTCCAGCCCACGCTCGACGACGGTGCGACCGCTATCGTCGGTGAAATAGCGCAGGCAGCACATCGCCGCTTGGACGCCGCCCCACATCAGGCCTTCGTAAACAGGCCACTGGTGATACGTGCCAGCAAACACCGACACCGAGCGAATCGCGCCGGGATACGTGTAGAGCCCGAACGGCAGCATGAACCCGGCTTCCATGACGAAGTCGAGTACGAAGGTGAATGCGTAGGTGACCAAGATAAGCCGGAGGTTGGTGATGTGGGGCCAGCGCGCCTTGATCTTGCGCATCACCCAGCATCCGAAGATCGTGATCATCAGGACGCCCGCGGCGTATCCCGGGGCATTGATCAACAGCGGCTCAGCGACCTGTCGACCCGGCGCCTCGGGTGACACCCACCCCGGAATCTCCGACGACCAGGAGCCCCGATTCCACAGCGAGGTGTTGTAAGTGCACCAGGTGTTGAAGTAGTTGAGCAGCGGATCCTGGAAGAACATCAGGCCCATCGAAACGAGCAGCATGCCGTCGAGCGTGATTCTTCGCTCTCGACGCCAGGGCCTGACGATGAACCACCAGATCGCGGTCGGCAAGCCGATGCACACGAGGATGGCATTGAATGTGAGGAAAGCCTTCATGTACATCGGCGGGTCGGTCGGGCCGCCAGGCACTCGCGTGAAATACGGCCCCGTGATCCAGCGGGTCCATACGTACAACTGCAGCACGAGGAGCGCGCCGCCGACAGCCGCCCAGATCGTGATCGGTTTGACCTTGGATTCAGCCTCGATGCCGAGTGAGGCCGCTTCGTTGAGCGACTCGGTAACAGCGCGCGCACTTTTCTTGTCTGATACTTCAGTCACGACGCCGCCTCCTTCCTGGTCCACAGCGCTCGACCGCGCACGTACACATGAATATACTCATTAGTATCTGAGATTCAGAATAGTTTCTTAGAATCTCTGGCACAATCGCTGACATGGTCGAGCGTTGGACCCGAGAGCGGCGCCTCGAACACACGCGTGCGCTGCTGCTCGATGCCGCGGAGGAAGTGTTCGCCGAAAAAGGCTTCACGTCAGCAACTCTCGACGACATCGCACACTCGGCGGGCTACACCAAAGGTGCCATCTACAAGCACTTCAGCACGAAGGAAGACCTCTTCTTGGCGGTGAGCGACCGGTATTGGCGTCGCTACTTCGATAACTTCGCCGAAGTGCTGTCGGCGGCCACCGAGTTGGGAGCGCGGGAACTCGACGACGTCGCCCAGCGCTGGCGCCAACTCAGTAATGACCGCGGTGCCGAGCACGCCGCGTTAGGCCACGAGTTCACGTTGTATCTGCTTCGCAATCCGGAGGCGCGGGAACGGGTGGCGACCAAGAGGTCAGAGGTGGTCGAAGCGCTGAGCACCTTCGTCGCCGAAGGCCTCGACCGCATGGGCGGGGCCCTGCTCATCCCTCCCTTGACGTTCGCGCAGTTGCTCGTCGCCACCAGCGACTCCATCGTGTTGGGGAGCCAACTCGACGACGTCGACCTCTACCGGCCAATCCTGGAAATGTATGCCTCGGTCATCAAACTGCCGGGACGTGAATGAGGCGGTGCTCAGTAGCCGCGCTGCTGTTTCCCGGCGCCGGGTGCTAGGCCGCAAGCCTGAACGCCCTGCGCATCTCGGTCACTGCAGAGGCGCTGCCCTCGAAGGTGCACCGCCGGAGCGCGGCTCTGCGTTCCGCGGCGGTGCCGCCGAGGCGCGCGGTGATCAGATCCGCCGCCGTTGCGGTGATGGTGACGGCGGGCGGATCCACCGCGGCCGTTAGCCCATCCTTCGTCGCTGCGAAAGCGAAACGGCGACCGTCGATGTCGACGCTGTAGGACGCGGACAAATCCGAGATCTGGGTGGGATCGAAACCCAGGAGTATGCCGGCCAAGAATCCGTTCAGCGGTGTCAATGCGCTCTCGTCCGCCTCGAGATTGTCCAGGCCAAACGTCGCCACGGCCTGGATCACCGGGGGTACTTTGCGCCATCCCTCGTCGCTGAGTGAGTACACCGTTCGGGCCACGGGCGGTGGCAATTCGGTTCGATCGACCAGTCCCGCCTGTTCGAGTTCACGCAACCGATCCGCGAGCAGGTTGGTGGCGATGCCCGGAAGCGCCGCGCGCACATCGCCGTAGCGGCGCGCACCGCCGATGAGCTCCCGCAGGATCAGCAGCGTCCACCGCTCGCCGAGCACGTCCAGCCCGTACGCGATCGGGCAGTTCTGGTTGTAACTCTTGCGACCGGCCACGGTGACCATCGTACCTCGCCGACGTTTAATTCAAGTTGCTACTTGATTTTCTTGTTTAGTAAGTTTAGCGTCGTGTCCATGCTTGAACGCCGCCAGACCGAGCCTGATGACCGTTCCGTTGTCGCACTCGCATTCATCTGCTTGAGCGTGTTCGTGATCAGCATCGATACCACCGTCGTCAATGTTGCCTTGCCGACGCTGTCGCGAGAACTGAATGCCGATACCTCCCAGCTGCAATGGATCGTCGACGCCTACACCCTGGTGATGGCCGGACTGTTGCTGTCGGCTGGCAGCCTCAGTGACAGATACGGGCGACGCGGGTGGCTCAGCGGTGGGCTGGCCGTGTTCGCGGCAACCTCTGTCTTTGCGGCACAGGCCGATTCGGCGGGAGCGCTGATTGCGGCCCGCGCCGCGATGGGATTCGGTGCCGCAGTGATCTTTCCGACCACCTTGGGGCTGATCACGAACATCTTCACCGACCAGGTGCGACGGGCCAAGGCGATTGGCGTCTGGGCGGCGATGGTCGGGGTCGGTGTCGCGGTCGGACCCATGACGGGTGGCTGGCTGCTCGAGCGTTTCTGGTGGGGCTCGATCTTTCTGGTGAACGTGCCGGTCGCCGCGACGGCGATTGTGGGCACCATATTGTTCGTTCCGACGTCACGCGATCCGGCCGCGCCCAAAGTCGACGTGCCCGGGCTCGTCTTGTCGTGTGTGGGCGTGACGGTCGTGATCTACACGGTTATCGAGGCACCGCAATGGGGCTGGGGTAGCGCACGAACGGTGACGGGATTCGCCCTCGCCACAGTGGTTTTGATGGCCTTTGCGCGCTGGGAGCGCCGCAGTCTGCATCCGATGCTCGACGTCTCGGTATTCGCAAGCCGCAGATTCTCCGGCGGTAGCCTTGCGGTGACGGCCGGCTTTCTGACCCTGTTCGGCTTTATCTTCGTCATCACTCAGTACTTCCAATTCATCAGGGGCTACAACGCTTTCGAGGCCGGCGTGCGGCTATTGCCCGTGGCTATCTCGATTGCCGTTGCGAGCGTGGCAGGACCGCGCATAGTGGAACGAGTAGGCAGCACGGCGGTCGTCTCCGCCGGCCTGGCGATTTTCGCGGGCGGACTCGCGTGGGCGTCCACTGCCGACGCGGTCACTCCCTACCTGCAGATCGCAGCGCAGATGGTCCTGCTCGGCGGCGGCCTGGGCCTGACCACCGCACCCGCCACCGAAGCGATCATGGGTTCACTGGCGGTCGACAAAGCCGGAATCGGTTCGGCCGTCAACGACACGACGCGAGAACTCGGCGGCACCCTCGGCGTCGCGATCGTCGGAAGCGTGTTCGCTTCCGTCTACTCCCATCGCATCGACTCCGCGACAGCTCTGGCGACCCTTCCGGCAAGCGTCCGGTCCGCGATGGAGCATTCGATGGCCGCCGCTTACCGGGTCATTGCGCAGCTGCCTGCTGGACAGGCCGCAAGTGTGCGAGGAGCCGTCGACCATGCGTTCCTCGGCGGGATGCGGGTCGGCTCGCTGGTCTGCGCCGGTATCGCGTTGATGGCCGCGATCCTCGTCGCGGCGCTGCTGCCCGCCCGCTCCGTCACATTCACGAGCACTGCACATCAGCAGGTTCCGTCAAAACCATCACATCGCTAGGAGTATCCCCATGAGCGCACACCCAATGACTCTGGTGACCGCCGCAACGGGCAAGACCGGCCGCCATACGGCGTTGTCGTTGCTGTCCCGTGGCCTTCCGGTCCGGGCGATGGTCCATCGCGAAGACAGCCGCTCGGCGGAACTGCGCGACCGAGGAGCGGACGTCGTCGTCGGCAACGTCAACGACGTGCACGATGTGCGCCGTGCGCTAGACGGTGCTCAGCGCGCCTATTGGGCAGCCCCCGTGATGCCGGGTGCGTTAGAAGCCGCCACCCTTTTCGCCGCAATCGCCGAGGAGAACCGCCTCGAGGTGGTGGTGTCCATGAGTCAATGGCTCGCCGACCCCGGTCACCTTTCGGCGCAAACCCGCGCCGCGTGGCTAGCCGACCGCGTGTTCGACTGGATGCCGACAGTCGGGTCGATCACCGTCAACGCTGGCTTCTTCGCCGAGACCTACACCTACACGTTGGACTCAGTCGCACAGTTTGGAGTGTTGACACTGCCCTTCGGCGACGGGCTCAATGCCCCACCGTCGAACGAGGACATCGGCGCGGTCGCCGCGGCACTACTGGTGGATCCCGAGCCGCATCTGGGCCGCAGCTACCGTCCCACCGGCCCAGAGTTGGTCAGCCCCAGCGGTTATGCCGAGATCCTCAGCCGGGTGTTCGGCCGCACGATCCGCTACCTCGACATTCCGTTCACCGTGCTGGCGAAGTCGGCTCGCTCCATCGGTTTCGACGAGTACAACCTGGTCCAAGTGAAGTGGTATGTCGACGAACTCAAGCGTGGCACCTTCGCCGTCAACGCGCCCACCGATGCCGTGGAGCGGCTCACCGGTCGACCGGCCGAGGACATGGAGACAATCGCTCGCCGCTATCTCACCACCATGCCCGGTACCACACGCGGTCTCTCCGGGATGGCCCGCGCCATGCGGCTGCTCGCGAAATCGGTGGTTGCTCCGGCTCCTAACCGGAAGCGCTACCTGCGCACCTTCCAAGCCGGCACCGCCTTCGGAGAATTGTCAATCGATTCCGATCTCTGGCAGGCCACTCACGACCCTGGCCGGATTCGCGACGCGCAACTGCCGCGGATCGGCGCCGCCTCGGCCGCCGCACGATGACCGGCCAACCTGCTGCCGGCGCCGCGGCGCAGTACGCCGTCGGAGGAGTGCGCGAGCGTATCGAGTCCGCGCTGCGCTCCGCCGGAAAGGATCTCGATGCGCTCAGTCCCGCTGACTTGGCCAGCGGCCTGACCTCTTTCGAGCACTTCCACTCCTTGGGTCGCATCGCAACCACGGCGCTGCTGGAGGCCGCTCACGTCACCGCAACAGATCGCGTCCTCGACGCAGGCAGCAGCATCGGCGGTACCTCCCGCCTGCTCGCCGCCGAGCACGGCTGTCGCGTCACCGCAATCGATCTGACCGCCGAGTACTGCGACATCGCCCGATGGCTGAACGGCCTGGTGCAGCTCGACGACCGGATCGAGGTGCTCCAAGGAGACGTCACCGATCTTCCACTGCAAGACTGCAGCTTCGATCTCGTTGTCAGTCAGCATGTTCAGATGAATGTCGCCGATAAGTCGGGGTTGTACAGCGAAGCGCACCGCGTTCTGCGCCCCGACGGCCGACTAGCGCTCTGGGACGTCGCGGCCGGACCCGAACAGCCGCTTGCCTTTCCGTTGCCGTGGGCCGACACACCCGAACGTAGCCACCTGGTAACGCCCGACGAGCTCGCCGCGGCGCTTCGAGCCTCAGGTTTCACGCTCGAGGTATGGAACGACCTGACCGAGTTCGCGATCGCGGCCATGACGCCGATATTGGAGGCACCAGCGGATCCGCTCGGTCTCCAGTTGCTGGTCCCCGATATCGAGACCAAGTTGAGGAACCTGCTGCAGAACGCCCGCGGCGACCGTCTGCGGCTCATCCAGGCTGTCGCCCGGGCAACCTGAGTCGGGGATTTGCGCGCCGTAGCGTAAAACCTGGTTGACATATCATCGCCAATGTCGTAGCAATAAGACATGACGGCTACTTTGTCTCACGCCCCGCAGTTCCGTCTTGCGACCGCCGAGACGTGGGCCAACCCGTGGCCGATGTACCGGGCGCTGCGCGACCACGACCCAGTGCACCATGTGGTGCCGGCCAGCAAGCCCGACGACGACTACTACGTGCTGACCCGGCACGCCGACATCTGGGCGGCCGCGCGCGACCACGAGACGTTCTCCTCAGCCCAAGGCCTGACCGTCAGTTATGGCGACTTGGAAATGATTGGGCTGCAAGATAATCCACCGATGGTGATGCAGGATCCGCCGGTGCACACCGAGTTCCGCAAGCTGGTGGCCCGCGGGTTCACGCCGCGACAGGTGGAGGCGGTGGAGCCGAAGGTCCGCGAATACGTCGTGGAGCGCATCGAGGGGTTGCGCGCCAACGGCGGCGGCGACATCGTCACCGAGCTGTTCAAGCCGCTGCCGTCGATGGTCGTGGCACATTACCTCGGCGTCCCGGAAGAGGACCGCGGCCAATTCGACGGCTGGACCGACGCCATCGTGGCTGCCAACACCACCGAAGGCGGGATCGCGGGGGCGCTGGAGACCGTCGGCGAGGCGGTCGGATCGATGATGGGCTACTTCACCGAGCTGATCGAGCGCCGCCGCACCGAACCTGAAGACGACACCATCTCGCATCTGGTCGCTGCGGGCGTCGGAGCCGACGGGGACATCGCCGGTGTGTTGTCCGTCCTCGCGTTCACGTTCACGATGGTCACCGGCGGCAACGACACCACCACCGGCATGCTGGGCAGTTCGGTACAGTTGCTGCACCAGCGACCCGACCAGCGGCGTCTGCTGGTCGACAACCCGGACCTGATCCCGGGCGCGGTCGACGAGTTTTTACGGCTCACCTCGCCGGTGCAGGCGCTGGCCCGCACCGCTACCCGTGACGTGACCATCGGCGACACCACCGTGCCCGCCGGTCGCCGGGTGCTGCTGGTCTACGGCTCCGGCAACCGCGACGAGCGCCAATACGGCCCCGACGCAAGCGAACTCGACGTCGAGCGGCATCCGCGCAACTTGCTGACCTTCAGCCACGGCGCCCACCACTGCCTGGGCGCGGCCGCGGCCCGGATGCAGTCACGAGTCGCCCTGACTGAATTACTTACGCGCTGCCCGGATTTCGAGGTCGACGAGGACAACATCGTCTGGGCCGGCGGCAGCTATGTGCGACGCCCACTGTCGGTACCGATCCGGGTCAGGGCGTAATGCCGGCCAGCGACTGGCTCGCCGAGCGTCGCACCGAGGTGGCGGCTGATCGCATCCTCGATGCCGCCGAGCAGCTGTTCACCCGCCACGATCCCGGTTCGGTGGGCATGAACGAAATTGCTAAGGCCGCGGGGTGTTCCCGCGCGACGCTGTACCGCTATTTCGAGAACCGTGAGGCGTTGCGCATCGCCTATGTGGCCCGCGAGACGCATCGGCTGTCCGAGTCGATCAATCACCGCATCCATGACATCGAGGACCCCCGCGAAAGACTGGTCACCGGGATTCTCACCACGCTGCGGCTGGTCCGCGAAAGCCCCGCGCTGTCGGCCTGGTTCGCCACGACATCGGGGCCGCTGGGTGCCGAGATGGCCGAGCAGTCCGACGTGATCACCGCATTGGCCGCGGCATTCGTCACCTCGCTGGGCGACGACCATCCGGCCAACGTGGCCGCCCGCGGTCGGTGGCTGGTCCGCGCGATCACGTCGCTACTGATCTTCCCCGGTCACGACGAGGCCGACGAACGGGCGATGCTCACCGAGTTCGTCGCCCCGGTCGTGGTGCCCGCCGGTCAGGTCAGCCGCGCACTCGGGTGAACCGGTGCAACAGCCAGGCCGGCGGGATGGTGATCACTACCGTCGCCACGAACAGCCCGGCCATCGAACCGGTGTACACATGATCCTGCATGATGTAGACCATCGCGAATTCCATTGTCACCAAATGGATCAGGAAGATCTCGTAGGAGATCTCGCCGAGCCAGACCATCGGCCGGCTGGCCAGTAGCCGGCTGTACAGGCCTTTGTCGCCGAGCGCCAACGGCGCGACCGCCAGCCCGGCGATCGCCGCGTAGAACACCGCTTTGTACATCGCTTGGGACAGGCCGAGCGGCGACGTCGTCGGATCTCCGGCGATCGGCGTGGACGCGATCAGATAGCAGACCGCCGCGAGCGGCAGCGCGACGAACGCGTAGCAGCGCGCGCCCATCCGTTGCAACACAGTCAAACTCATGCCGGCGAGGAACCAGATCAGATAGGTGGGCAGCCACAGCCGGGCCCCGTTGGGGATCGAGGTGACCAGGTGCACTCCGAGCAACCATGCCGGAGTGATCAGCGCCAGCCCGGCGATTCCGAGCAGCAATAGCGTTGGGCGCCATTGCCGTCGGCACAGGATCACCAACAGCAGGTACGCCAGCAACGGAAGCAGCAGGTAGAACGAGGCTTCCACCGCCAGGCTCCACATCTGGGTCAGTCCTTGATGCAGGTATCCCCGCATGTAGTTGAAGGTGTAGATCTGCGTCAATGTGAGATTGCGGAACAACCCGAACCAGGTGTGGCCGTAATTCGGTCCGGCATGCCGAAAGTGGTAGATGACGTAGGCGGTCAGCACCGTCACCACGTAGGCCGGCATGATGCGCCGCACCCGGTGCCAGGCGTAACGCCGGATCGATGGATCCGGTCCCCCGGTTGCGGCCGCTTTCACCCACGGCCGGAACAACAGGAAACCCGACAATACGAAGAAGATCGGAACGCCCATCTCCATTCGCGCGCAGAACAGGCCGAAATAACCCTCGATGTATTTTCCGGTTGTGTAGGCCGCGTGCGTGGCCACCACGAGAAGTGCTGCAACGGCACGGATACCGGTCAACGATGCGACCCGATCCGGCCCGGCGACCTGTTCGAGTCCACCTTGGGCCGACGTGTCGGCCTGGGTCATCCCCGGTGTTCCCGCCGCGGTGCGCCACGATCGCTCCGACGGTTCTTGTCCGGCGAACGGTCAGGCTGCAAGTTGATCAATACGCCGGAAATACGCGTCTTCTCAAGCGCTTTCAGGGTTTCGCGGGACAGTTTCACCGGTAGTTCGACAAGTGAGAAGTCCGGTTTGATGGTGATGTGGCCGAAATCGCTGCGGTGCAGGCCGCCTTCGTTGGCGATCGCACCGACGATCGAGCCCGGGCCGACCTTGTGCCGCTTGCCGACCGCGATGCGGTAGGTGGCGAGCCCCTTCCTGGGACCCTCGCCGCCGCTGTGGGGGCCCTTGGAAGGCCGGTCCGGACGCTCCTTGGGCCGGCGTTCCGGCGGCGGCTCGGTCATCAGGAATGCTTCGCCGTTGCGCGATTGCAGTGCCAGCGCCGCGGCGATGTCGGCCATCGGGACGTCGTGCTGACGCTCGTAGTCCTCGACCAGGCCGCGGAACATCTCGATGCCGGGTGAGCCCAGGCTGTCGGTGATCGAGTCGGCGAACTTCGCCACCCGTTGCGCGTTGACGTCGTCGACACTGGGCAGTTGCGCCTCGACGAGCTTCTGACGCGTCGCCTTCTCGATCGAGGAGAGCAGGTGACGTTCTCGAGGGGAGACGAACAGCAGCGCAGAACCGGACCGCCCGGCCCGCCCGGTACGGCCGATTCGGTGCACATAGGACTCGTTGTCGTGCGGGATGTCGTAGTTGACCACGTGCGAGATCCGTTCGACGTCCA
>JAVHWH010000074.1:0-5976 GCA_032159915.1 Mycobacterium sp. | reverse complement strand
CGTCCGGGTGACCCCGACGTGGTCGGCAACCTGCTCGATCGAGGCGTGCGGGCCGTACTGAACGATCGCCTCGAGCGCTGCCTCGACGAACTCCGCCCGTCGCTTGTCCCGCTGGCCCGACCAACGGATGGTGCGCCCGTCCACGGGCTGAGGGGCGGCCTCATCGGACGGCGCGCCAGAACTCATGCTTTACATGGTACGTATTGTCCCGCTAATCTCAAGCCGGTACATCGAGTACCACATATATGCCTAAAATCGGAAGCATTATCCAAGGACTCGGATGACTCGTATCGCTCCGGTAGTCGTGATCGACGACCAGCCGATTGTTCACGCCGGTGTCCGATGCTGGGTCGCTGAAGCGTCGAGCTTGACCGGCGCTGTCCATGCCTACCGCTCTGTTGCTGAGTTCCTTCGCAAACATCAAAGCCACGCGCCGGAGGTGGTCGTCTACGACCCCGAGCATGGCGAGCAGCGGCCCGATTACGCCAGCCTGCAGCAGCTGAGCAGACTCAAGCACCGGGTGGTGGCCTATTCGCGCATCGCCTCCGCCGAGATCATCCTCAGCTGTCTTGACGCCGGCGCGGCCAACTACATCGTGAAGTCCGAATCACCGCAGCACCTCATCGAGGCAATCAGGGCCGCACAACGGGGCACCGAGTCTCGCGGGCCGCTGGCCGCGGCCGCCGTCCAGGCAGCGCAACAGCGTGGGCGCCCGGAACTGACCGCACAAGAACGGCGGGTCCTCATCGAATGGTTGCTCACCGACAACAAGGACTCGGTCAGCAAGAAACTCCACATCGCCCCGAGTACGGTACGGACACATCTACAACGAATCCGCCGGCGCTACAGCGAAATAGACCGTCCGGCGCCGTCGAAGGCGGCGTTGTTCGCCCGAGCCATCCAGGACGGTTTGATCGGCATTCACGATGTGTGACTGTCGGTAACGACGGCCATGATCCGGGTACCGCGGCCCGGTGCGGTGTCGATCATCAGCCTCCCGCCGATTGCTGACAACCGGTCGGTCATGTTGGCCAGCCCGGTGCCGCTGGTGGAGGGCTCGAACCCGCAGCCGGTGTCGCTGATCGTGAGGGTGAGCGTCTGCACATCCGCACGGGCGGTGATGGTGACCGTGGTGCCGGGGCCGCCGTGCTTGGCGGCATTCTGCAACGCTTCGCTGCAGCAGAAATAAAGCGCGGCCTCAGTCGACGCCGGGTAGCGCCCCAGGTCCTGTAGATCGAGGTGAACCGCGACCGGTGAGTGGGCGGCGACCGACGACAGGGCGTGCGGCAGGCCCCCGCTGACCAGTGACGGAGGGTAGATGCCGTGGGCGAGCCTGCGGATCTCTGCGATCGCGCTCTCCAGCAGCCCGGAGGCCTCCGTGAGCAGTGGCTCAGATTTCGTCTGCTCGGCGTTGCGGGCGAGCTGGATGAGCACCGCCAGCGCGACAAGATGTTGCTGGGCGCCGTCGTGCAAATCCCGCTCGAGTCGGCGCCGTTCCTCGTCGGCGGCTGTGACCAGCCGGCGTCGTGACGCCTCGACCTCCGCGGCGCGCTCGGCGAGCATTTGCTCGGAGACCGCCAGGGCGCCAGCGTTGTTGAACGCAATCACCAGCAGGTGGAAGGCATGCACCGGTAGAGCCACCAGGATGAATGCGGTCTCGATCCAGCGAGGCGGTTCCACGGCCAGGTGAGCGAAATGCTGGAATCGGGCCAACACGACCAGAGCCAGCACGCAGCCTGCAGTGATCACAGCGAAAGCCAGGCCTCGCTGCCAACGGATGTAGGGCTGGGCGAACACCACCGGCACGAGCGCGGCGAGCACCATCACCGGCAGTAGGTTCGGCGCGACCAGGGTGATGAGCAGAACGGAGGCCCAGTTGCCGATACACGCAACGGTGATCGATTGCGGATGTTTCCCGCGACGCGCCAACGCCAGCGCAACTGCCAGCATCAGGCATTGGCCGGTGCATATTGCGGCAATCGCGAGGAACCAGGCGGATCGCAGGACCCACAGGTATTCCCACAGCGGCAGCACGACGCCGGCGCCGCCATACATGGCCAGGTAGCCGGAAAGAAACAGCTGAAAGCGTTCTGCTGTGAAGCGGTTGACGAGGTCGTGAGGCAGCAACGACGACGATCGGAGCGCCGCCTCCAAGAGCACTCTCGGCGCCCGCCAGTAGGGCACCGATTTGGCCGTTGTCGCGGAATTCAGTGGTTTGTTCGCCATATCCGGGTCAGCAGCTCAGTGCTCAGGTCTTCTTTGTGTAGGTAGGCCGCGGCGCCGCAATGCGCGGCCTCCGGCGGAAGGTCCTCGAGGTCGTACGTTGACGTCAGCAAGACGATCAGATCTGGATGCGTGACGCACAGTTGCCGGGCGGCCTCGATGCCACCCATTCCCGGCATGTGGATGTCCATCAGCACGATCCCTGCACTTTCCTCCGGAATGAGCTCGATCGCGGATTCACCGGTCGCGCAATCACCGGCTAAAGCGAAATCCTGTGAGGCGGAGACAGTTGCAGCTGTGGCGAGCCGGAAACTAGCTTGGTCGTCGACCACCCACACCCGCACTCGTTCGTCCGCCATCTTCGGATGATGCGGTGCAAATTTAGTGCCCGCCAGGGGTGTACACACCACACTTTCCATGGTGCGCACATCACTTCCCGGATGCCGAGCCGTGGTCGTCCAGAAACATCAACACCGCCTTGACCCGGCGATCAACCGAATCGTTGACGGTCAAGCCGAGCTTGGCGAAGATCGAATTGATGTGTTTTTCCACCGCCCGCTGAGTCAGAACCAGCCGCTGTGCCACTGTGCGATTGCTGAGCCCGGTCGCCAGTTCGGCCAGCACCTCACGTTCTCTGGGGGTCAGCCGGCTGAGTGTCGCGGCAGAGCTTGGCTGAGCCAGCAGGGCCTCGACCACCAGCGGATCGAGCACCGTCCCACCGGCGGCGACTTGGTGCACGGCCTCGCTGAGCTGGTCGAAATGCGAAACCCGTTCCTTCAGCAGGTAGCCGCGGGACGCAGTGCCGCCGTCCAGCAAGCCAGCTGCATAGCTTGGATCGGCGTACTGCGACAAGACGATAACCCCGATAGCCGGATGTGCCGTTCGCATCCATCGCGCCAGGCGGATGCCTTCATCGGTCAAGGTCGGCGGCATGCGGACATCGGTGAGCACCATCGTCGGATTGTGCTTTTCGATGAGTTCGACGGCGGAGTCGTAGTCCTGGGCCATACCAATGACGTTCACGTCCGGGTCAGTGGAAAGTGCCCGGTGGACGCTGTCTCGCACCAGGAGGCTGTCTTCGGCAATGACGATCGAAATTGGTTCACTCACCGTAAACGCCGTCCTTCCTCGATCACGAGGATAGTCAACCGATGTCGTCGTTGGAAGCAATCGATCTTGATCGCTCGAACTAACCGCGCATTTGTGCGAGGGCATTAGACTACGCGGCCTTTGCGGCACCGAGGATTTCACTTCTCACCTCTACTGCTGCCGCCGGCGCTGTTGCAGACACCCGGGGGTACACACCACCACAGGTGTGGTGTCTACCTTCTGGCCGCCGACGTGCCGTCCGACGAAACTCGATGTCTATCAAGGCACGTCCGCAGACAGCACACTGATTTAAGGAGGCGAAATGTCGCAATTGACAGGGACATCCGCGACAGTCGGGGAGGTCAACCACGGCGCGGCAACGAGTTCGAGCAAGGACGCAGCGTTGTCGGCGCCGGTCCTGATCACCGAGCAGGAAGTGTTATTCGGCAGCAGGGCCGCGATCTTGCCGCGACGGGAGTCGCTGACCCACCGGATGATCGGGGCGGTTCGCACCGCCGCGACCTCGCTGCGGCTGCCACCGCCACGACAGCATTATCCAGCAGATCTCGGCTACTTGGAGCGGTCGCGGATGGCTCGCGAGATGGACCGCCTGTAACGGCCGTTCACATAAACGGCAGGGCCCGCCCCGACACGATGTCCGTCGCACGAGTCGGGGCGGGCCCTGCCCTACTTCGCGTGCTTGACTTCGGCCGCGGCGACTGTGCGGTCGAGGTCACCGGTCAGATAGTGCTGAAGAACCGGTCCCAACGTGTTGGCCAGCGTCTCGCCGTCCAGCTCGACCACGGCCGGCAGCGCGAGGATGTAGCGGCAGTACGCCACCCCCAGCACCTGCGAGCTCACCATCGCCGCGCGTCGCCGTGCCTGCGGCCCGCGCCCAGTCAGTTCCTCCACGAAGGTCAGCAGCTGCCGCTCGAAGATCGACCGGAATTGCTCCGCTGCAGCGCTATTGGTCCCTGCTGAGCGCAGCAACAAGGTGATGAACTCATCCGACAGATCACCTTCCCAGCGCGCGATGACGTGATGGGCGAGCAGATTGCCCACTTCTTCTGGCGGCAGCGCTGAAGCATCGGGTAGGCGCAGATCGACGTCGACCGCCGCGGCGAATAAACCCTCTTTGTTCCCGTAGTACCGCATGACCATCGACGGGTCGATACCCGCCGCGGCGGCAACCGCGCGAATGGTGGTGGCTTCGTAGCCGCGGCTGGCCAGTAACTGTCGTGCTGCGGTGATGATCGCCGTTCTGGTCTTCTCGGATCGCTGGGTGAAAGCCACGCGTACGAGTGTAGGCCAACAGCGTTGGCACAGTTAGGCCGTTGAGGTGGCCAGGATTTCAGTCAACGCGTCGAAAGCGCGCCATGCTTTGGCGACGGCGAACTCGGCCACTTGGAGCACCACGGCCCGGATCTGTTCTTCGGCCGCGCCATGGTTCAACGCGATACTGACGTGTAGCCGCAATGAGTCGTCGAGAGTGCCGTTGAGCACGTCGGTGGCGATGGTGGCCAGCGCCCGCTCGCGAACGCTGAGTTCGCAACGGCCCCAACGCTGGTGGAACTGCGCGCGGTAGAAGGCCGCGAAACGATCGTCCAGGTGGGCCAGCCGGGTCAGGGTCACTTCGTCGATTGTGACCGTCGATTCGGCGGCCGGCGTAGCGGAGGTCTCCTCTTCGGGCTCCTCGAGCTCGGCGAGCGTCATCAGAGCTTCAGCCGCGGTCGGGTAGCCCGCGTAAGGGGCCAGATGACGGACCGCTTCCCGTAGTGCGGTCGCGCTGACTCCCTGGGACAGTGCCATCTGCACGTGGGTCTGCAGCGGGAATCCCAGGCAGCGCGTGCACAAGTCGGCCGCCAGAAAGACGAACGCCTTCTCGCGCATCGTCAGCTCCGAAAGCCCCCATGCGTGCCGGCCGACCTCGACGGCCATTGTCGCGAAGTCCGGATCAAGTGCGGCAATGGCGTCTTGACTCGTCAGTTTCATCGACCGACTCCTTGCAGCGAAGGGGCAGCGACACCGAATTTCTTCGGCAAGCCGAACAGGCGAACGCGCATTGCATCGAAGACCCGGTCGGGCGCCCATCGGGCCAGGAAAGCCAGCAGCCGACCGTCCTTGCCGACGACATAGCGTGTCCGTGGACGCTTTTTGGCCAGTGCGCGCAGCACCACCCGGGCGACGACATCAGGGTCGTCGCCGGAGTTCTCCCGCTCGATGGCGCGCCGCGTCATCGCCCGGTAGGTATCGGCATACAGTTCGCGGTCGGACGGGGCCATCTCACGCAGGACGCGCGCCGCGTCGTCTTCGACCTTGTTCACCGCGTCGGTGAGGATCGACGCGGGCTCGATGAGAACCACATGGATTCCCCACGGCCGCAGCTCCATTCGCAGCGATTCGGTGATCGACGCGAGCGCCCACTTCGACGAGGCCAACGGTGCCCCATAGGGCAGGCTGAGTCGGTCGCCGATCGATCCGATGTTGACGATGCGTCCAGCGCCCGCGCGCAGGAGGGGCAGAAAGGCCTGAGTGACCGCGACTTGCCCGAAGACATTCACCTCATAGATGCGGCGCAGATCATCGAGCGGGATGGCTTCCACCGGCCAGGTCATGCCGACGCCGGCGTTGTTGACCAGTGCCGCGAGCCCGGCATCACCGACC
>JAVHWH010000059.1:0-8713 GCA_032159915.1 Mycobacterium sp. | reverse complement strand
TGCCCACCGGCGTTGCGGTACTCCTGATAGAAGGACCGGGAGTTGCCCATGGCTTCACCGGCCTGTCCGATCATGGCCGCGGCGTCGCCGCCCATGCTCATCGGGCTCCAGACCCAGACCCGCGAATTGTTCTGCGCCAGCAGCATCGCGTGCACGTCCGGGTCGTGCCATTTCCACCGGCCGAGTTGCGGGGCACCCCACATCCCGTTGCCGTCGACTCCACCGAACTGTTGCAGGCCCGCCAGGATCGCGCCGTTGGTGCTGGTGCTCGACGGGTACAGGAATCCCGACAACGATCCGGCGAAGCCGAACCGGTCGGGGTGGAAGGTGGCCAGTGCCATCGCGCCGTAGCCGCCCTGGGAGGCGCCGACGGCGGCGTGGCCGCCGGGGGCCAGGCCCTTGTTGGCCGCCAACCAGTTCGGCAACTCGGTGGACAGGAAGGTGTCCCACTGCTTGCTGCCGTCCTGCTCCCAGTTGGTGTACATGCTGAACGCGCCGCCGGCCGGTGCTGCCACCGAAATTCCCTTGCCTGCCAGCGTGTTCATCGCGTTGCCCGCGGTCACCCAGTTGCTGACGTCCGGTGCGGCGTTGAAAGCGTCCAGCAGGTAGACCGCGTGGGGGCCACCGGCCAGGAAGGCCACCGGGATGTCGCGGCCCATCGCTGCGGAGGGAACCATCAGGGTCTCGTAGCCGGCCGCGTGGGCTGAGCCGTTGTGCGCCCCGACCGTGCTCACGGAGCCGACCACCGCCACCATGGCGGCACACAAAAGCCGTAGCAGCATCGACAGACTTCTCATCACTGACCTCGCTTGTCGCTCGACCGCCAATCGAGGGACCGCAGAACGGCCCCCAGTTCCGCAAGGTAGCTAATCACACCCGTTGGACGCCGAGGCCGGAAACGGCGAACGGCGACGACCCCGCAAGGTCGTCGCCGTCAGCCGCGCTGTTCTTAGCTCAGGTGTGCTGGCCAGCCGCAGTGGCAGCCGGAGGGCCACCCACGCCCGGGCCGGCGCCCGGAGTAGCACCGAGGTGCTGCTGCAGGTCGGGCAGCATGGCGTGCAACTGCGCGCCCCAGTACGGCCAGTCGTGCGTGCCGTTGGCGTCGAAGTTGAACACCGCGTTGTGGCCACCGGCGGCGTTGTAGGCGTCCTGCCACTTGATGTTGCTGGTCCGAACAAAGCCTTCGAGGAACTTGGCCGGCATGTTGTCGCCACCCAAGTCCGACGGCTTGCCGTTACCGCAGTACATCCACACGCGGGTGTTGTTGGCCACCGTCTTGCCGATGTTCAGCAGCGGGTCGTTACGCGACCAGGCCGGGTCTTCCTTGGGGCCCCACATGTCGGCGGGCTTGTAGCCACCGGCGTCGCCCATCGCGAAGCCGATCAGCGTCGGGCCCATGCCCTGCGAGGGGTCCATCAGACCGGAGAACGAGCCGACCTCGATGAACTGGTCGGGGTGGTAGTTGGCCAGGTTCAGCGACGAGGCGCCGGCCATCGACAAACCGACGGCCGCGCCGCCGGTGGATTTGACCTGCTTGTTGGAGGCCAGGTAAGCGGGCAACTCGCTGGTGAGGAACGTCTCCCACTTGTAGGTCTGGCAACCCGCCTTGCCGCACGCCGGCTTGTACCAGTCGGTGTACCAGCTGGACTGGCCGCCGACCGGCAGAACCAGTGACAGGCCGGACTGCAGGTACCACTCGAAGGCCGGGGTGTTGATGTCCCAGCCGTTGAAGTCGTCCTGTGCGCGAAGACCGTCGAGCAGGTACACGGCCGGCGAGTTGGCGCCACCGCTCTGGAACTGGACCTTGATGTTGCGGCCCATGGCTGCCGACGGCACCTGCAGGTACTCAACGGGCAGGCCGGGCTTTGAGAACGCACCGGCGTCAGCGGTCTGGCCCACGACGCCGATCAGTCCCGGCAGCAGAGCCGCAGTGGCGGCCCCGATCGCGAGCCGACGCGGCAACCTAGCTGCCGCACCGCGAATCCTGTCAACAAGCCTCATTCTTGCTTCCTCATTCTTTGTCGGGCCCAACATTGTGGTGGGTCGGACTGCATGCCCTATTGCTCGGGCTTTTGTGCGAGCCGCTTTTTGGCCCGCATCGTTACTGAGCGCGCCGGCCGGGGCGCCCGGCTCTCAACAAGTCCTTCGGACCCGCATCGATGTCGGACGGCGCAGCTGTGCTTCCGTAGTCAACCACAACTTGTGGGGTGGACACTCATCGGCGTGAGCCCCGAACAGGGCTTCGCGCTGCGGCCGAACACGCTCCACTCGGCTGCGGATCACCACGCTGTGAATGTGCCGACGAGCGGTTGTTCGCCGGTAAGAATACATATTCGGCGTTGCTGGACGCCAGCCGGGGCGGCCGGCCCGCATCGAGTGAGTGCAGCCGGACAGCTGATGAAAATTCTTCTGCCGGTAACTGTCGGCAGTCGACAATCCGGTCTCCGCTAAGGCCCGGTGGCGGGCAGGCCGGTGTAGGGAGCGTCGCCGGTTTCCGGCACGACTAGGCCGCACCTGATCAGTTCGTAGCGTGGGACACGGTCGATGCGGTAGCGGGTGTACTGCACGGAGTGCAGCACGTTCGACAGGAACCGGTGCAGACCCATCGGGCTGCGCACCGAATTCAGCACTTGCTGAGTGCCTTCGCATTTCAAGGCGGCCTCGGCCTGCTGGACGAACTTCTGGTCGAGGTAAGCCGGCACCCCCGGGTACCACTTCACCCATGGCCCGTCGGCAATCACCCAATCCGGGAAGAGGTTCTTGTCGTGACCGATCCGGCCGTGCTGCAGCCGGGCGGTGTGGGCCGCCAGCGGGTTGGCCAGCCCGATCTGGTCGATTACCCGAACATCGAGCGAGACGTTCATGCCGACCATGCCGAGGTTGGTGAAAAAGACTGTGTGCGGCCCCGTTTGCGGCGCATGGCCGCCCGGCGGTGGAATCGGCGGGACGAGGTCCCACCGGTCGTAATTGCCGGACGGCAGCAGCAGCGCCCCTTCCGGGGTGTTGTTGAGCGCCACCAGGATTGCGCGCATCCGGGGGTAGTCGAGATAGTCGGCGGCGGTCAGCGGATGTGCGTGACCCGTTGCCTGCGAATAGAACCGGCGCTCGTCGACGATGCCGGTGTAGGTGACCCGGGTACCCGCATCGCCCAGGCCGGACGAATTGGCCGCCCACAGCGCCCATCCCGCCAGCGACATCCATAGCGCGCTGACCCCGCCGGCCAGCCAGTACCCGGCCTCGCGCGACAGTCTGGTCCCCTCAGGAACCACCACCGGCACCACCGCGACCGGCGCGACCAGACACAGCAGCGGGACCAGCAGCACCCGGCCGTGCATGAAGTCGCCGCCTTGGCGGATCCAGTACAGCGCCTGCAGCAACCCGCTGACCAAGATGAACACCGCGACGGCGGCCGGGCTCTGCACCGTTCGGGCCAGCGGGCCGCCGCTGGTCGCCGGCGCGACGTCTTCCCGGTGTCGCCGCGCCGAGGGCCACAACACCAGGCCGAGCCCAGCCAGCAGCAGCAGCGGTACCCACAGCGCGTAAGGCCCGCTGAAGTTCGACAGATAGATCAAGCCCTGCGACCACTTGTCGCCGCCGGCGTCCTTGGCCAGCGCGGTGCCGGGAAACAGCAAGCCGTAGTAGCCCATCCGGAATATTTCGTACGCCACCGGCAGCAATCCACCGGCTACCACGATCTCCAACCGGCTCCGCCCGCCCTGCGCGACGATCAGCATCATGATCAGGGCCCCACCGCCGATCAGCGCCAACTCCGGGCGGACCAGGACGCTGCACCCGGCAACAAAGGCCAGCGTGACGCTGAACACCCGTCCCGGCGGGCGACCCCGCCTACCTTCTGACCAGCAGACCATCATCCACCAGAGCAGGCCGAGATAGGCCGTCACCAAACCACTTTCGAGGCCGGAGGTGGCGAAGTCGCGTGCGGGCGGCACGGCGATGTACACCAGCGCGCCGGCTGGCAACATAATTGCGCGCCGGCCGACCAGGCTGGGTGCGAACAACCGGCCGGTGCCCAGCATCAGCAACGCCAGCCCGAGCAGGCTCAGCCCCAGCGCCAGTGCCAGCGCTACGTACTCCAGCTGAAGGGGACGGGTCAGCGCGCTCACGAGATACACCAGATAGGTCCACACCACCGAGGTATTGGCCTCGACCCGCTCGCCCTGGTTGAACACCGGCCCATTGCCCGCCAACAGGTTTCGGACCGTGCGCAACACGATCAGCCCGTCGTCGGCGATCCAGCGGCGCTGCCACGCGCCCCAGCCGAACAGCACAGCCACGACACCGACACTCACCCAAAGGCTGACCCGGACCGTCATGTCGGACGGGAACGACGTTCTGCCCACCGACCTGAACGCCGGCCAGCGCGGGCCCGAGCCTGGAGCCTCGGGGGCCGCGTCACCCGAGGAAGACGGCAACACCAACGGTTCCGATCAAAGCCAGGAACAACACCTGCAGCACCCTGTCGCGCAGTGCGATGTCCTCGGGCTCACCGGCCAGACCACCGTCGACGTCGACTGCGTAGCGCAGGATCGCGATGGTGAACGGCACCATCGACACCGCGAACCAGCCCGCCTTGCCGTGGTCGCGCTCGAACGCCCACAGCCCGTAGCAGACCACCACCGCGGTGGCCGACATCGTCCAGACGAACCGTAGGTAGGTGCTGGTGTAGCTTTCCAGCGACTTGCGGATGCTGGCACCGGTGCGTTCGGCCAGTTGCAGCTCGGCGTAGCGCTTGCCGGCCGCCATGAACAGCGAGCCGAACGCCATCGTCAGCAAGAACCATTGCGACAGATGGGTATTGGTGGCGGCCCCGCCGGCAATCGCGCGGATCAGATACGCCGACGAGACGATGCTGATGTCGATCACAGCTTGGTGTTTGAGCCCGAAGCAGTAGCCCAGCTGCATGCCGATGTAGACGGCCATCACCAACGCCAGGTTGGGGGTGAGCAACCACGCGATGCCCAGCGACGCGGCGGCCAGCACTGCCGACAATGTGTAGGCCAGCCACTCGGGTACGGTCCCGGCGGCGATCGGACGGAAACGCTTGGTCGGATGCTGGCGGTCGGCCTCGACGTCGCGGACGTCGTTGACCAGGTAGATCGACGAGGCGCCCAGGCTGAACACCACGAAGGCGACCGCGATCTGGATGAACACGTCGCGGTAGTTGTAGTGTGCGTCGGCGCCCCAGGCGGCCAGCGGCGCGGCCAGCACCAGGATGTTCTTCACCCACTGCCGCGGGCGCATCGCCTTGACCACTCCGACGAGCAGGTTCGGCCGGACGGTGTCGGGTCCGGTTACCTTCCCGTCGATGTCGTCAACGTGCTCGCTCATGTCCAGGCTCCACCTGTCTTCAACCAATGGCCCCGGTCGGCGCGGGCGGCGACCGCTGCAACCGCGGCCCCGACCGCCACACCGGTGGCCACGTCGCTGGGATAGTGCACGCCGAGCAGCACCCGGGAGAGTGCCATCGGCGGCACCAGCATGACAGGCAGCGGCAGACCGGTGGCGCGGCCCAGCAACACCGCCGCAGCGGTCGTCGAGGTGGCGTGCGCCGACGGGAAGCTCAGGCTGCTCGGGGTACCGACGTTGACCGCAACCGCGGGATGATGCGGACGCGGACGACGGACGACCCGCTTGATCACCACAGCGGCGGCATGTGCGGCGAACGCGCCGGCACCGGCAACCAGCCAGCTGCGGCGCTTCGCCGGCTGCGCGATCGCGCCGATGGCCGAAACCGCGAGCCAGCCCAAGCTGTGCTCACCGAAATAGGACAGTGCCCGGGCGACGCGCAACGCGCCGCGACGATGCGCCAGCGCCGACTGCACCGCGACCAGGACGGCCACTTCGCCGCTCGGCGACGCCGAGTCAGCCGCGATGTCGGCCATTGCCAGCCGCGTTTTTCTGGGTCGGCTGGAGCACCGTCTCCCATTTCTCCTTGCTCGACAACACCGGCAGCGCATCGCGGTAGACACGGCGCATCTCATCGAAGCGGCGCAGCAGCTGCCGCTGGCGGCGCAGCGACTGCCACAGCAGCGCGAACATCTTGTCCCGGTCGCGCTGGCGGTAGACCGCGCCGCGGCCGTCCGCCGTCGTGACCGTCGCGCCGTCCAGCGTGGACAACCGGAACCAACGGGCGTCCTGAGTCGGCACGTTGAGCTGTGGGCGCTGATGATGCTGCGGGTCAGTCTTTTTCAGTTGGTGCAGCGTTCCGCGGATCAGCCGGTAGCCGATCGACAGCGGGTGCACCGGCGGCTTCATCTCGTAGTTGCGTTGCGACGGCACCGGCAGCTGGTCCGACGACGGCAGCACCACCGCGTCCGGGTATTCCTTGCGCATCCGGTGCACCTCGGGCAGTGCGGATTCCAGGATCGAGAAGATGTGCTCCGGGCCGGCAAGGAAGTCGTCGATCGCCTTGTTCTGGATGGCCACAGTCGAATACTCAAGGCACGAAAGGTGTTTCAGCGTTGCCTTCAAATGGCTGCGGACCAGGCCCTTGACGTCACCGTCCCAGTGAATGGCCGCCACCACCAACCGGTTGCGTAGGTGGAAGTAGGCCTGCCAATCGATGGCGTCGTCCTTGTCGCTCCAGGCCATGTGCCAGATCGCCGCACCGGGCAGCGTCGCGGTCGGGTAGCCGTGTTCGGCCGCCCGCAGCCCGTAGTCAGCGTCGTCCCATTTGATGAACAGCGGCAACGGCTGGCCCAGCTCTTCGGCGACGTGACGCGGGATCATGCACGTCCACCAGCCGTTGTAGTCCACGTCGATCCGCCGGTGCAGCAGCTTGCTGCGAGCATTGTGGTCGCTCAATGGGAATTCGGCGAAGTCGTGGTCGTACTCGGTGTAGGGCGCCGATGTCCACATGAAGTTCTCCCGGTCGACCATCTCGCCCATGATGTGCAGGTGTGAGGGCTCCTGCAGGTTGAGCATCTGGCCGCCCACCAGCATCGGCGCTTTGGCGAAGCGGTGCATCGCCAAAATGCGCAAGACGGTGTCCGACTGCAGCTCGATGTCGTCGTCCATGAACAGGATCTGTTGGCAGTCGGTGTTTTTCAGCGCCTCGTACATCACCCGGCTGTATCCGCCGGAGCCACCGAGGTTGGGTTGGTCGTGGATCACCAGCCGGTCGCCCAACGGCGCTGCCGCGGCAGCGAAGTCGGGGTGGTCGCGCACCTTCGACGTGCCTTGATCGGGAACGATCACTGCACCGATCACCTTGTCCACCAACGGGTCTGCGGTGAGCTCACGCAGGGCGTTGACGCAGTCGTTAGGCCGGTTGAAGGTCGGGATGCCGATTGCGACATTCGCGACTCCGGGTGCCGGCTGGTCGGAGTACCAGCCGGCGCTGCGCAGCGTCACGTCGGAGTCGGTGGTGATGTCGAACCAGATCCACCCGCCATCCTCGAACGGCTGCAGGCTGATTTGGAACTCGAGAACTTCTGGATCGCCGCCCGTCGCGGCGAAGTCCTGGCCCTCCACGAAGATCCGCGCGCCGGTCGCCTTGGTGCGATAGACATCGACGCGGCCCTGGCCGGTGAGCTCGGCGCGCAGCACCACCGACGTGCACGTCGTCCACCGGCGCCAGTAGCTGGCCGGGAACGCGTTGAAGTACGTCGCGAAGGAGACCTGGGATTCGGCGGGAATCTGCAGCGCGGTGCGGTCGCTGGCATGGGCGCGACGGGCATTCGTCTTCGACTCTTCCAGGTAGAGCTTGCGGACGTCGAGCGGCTCACCCGGGCGCGGCAGGATGACGCGCGCCAGCAAGCTGACCGCCTTACTCGACTGCTGGGCCGCGGCGCGCGCCGCGTCGTCGACCGTGGTGTTACTCATCCGCGGTTGCTTCCTCTGCTGTTCTCGTCTCGGACTCCAAGCGACGCGCCATCACGCAGGTGCGGCGCAAGCACGTTGTCGTACATGTTCAGTGCACTGGCAATGGCCATGTGCATGTCGAGATACTGATAGGTGCCCAGGCGCCCGCCGAAAAGTACCTTTGCCGAGGTCGTTTCATTCGCGGCCCGAGCCCGGTAGGCGGCCAGCACCTCGCGGTCGGCTTCGGTGTTGATCGGGTAGTACGGCTCGTCGTCGTGCTCGGCGAAGCGGGAGTACTCCCGCATGATCACCGTCTTGTCGGCCGGATAGTCCCGTTCCGGGTGAAAGTGCCGGAACTCGTGGATGCGGGTGTACGGCACGTCGGCGTCGTTGTAGTTCATCACCGGGGTGCCCTGGAAATCGCCGGTCGCAAGCACATCCATCTCGAAATCGAGTGTGCGCCAACCCAAACGGCCTTCGGCATAATCGAAATAGCGATCGAGCGGTCCGGTGTAGACCACCGGGGCCGACGGCGATGCTCGGCGCAACTCGTCACGGACGTCGAACCAGTCGGTGTCGAGCCTGACCTCGATACGCTCGTCGGCGGCCATGTTCTGCAGCCAGGCCGTGTAGCCGTCGACCGGCAGTCCCTCGTAAGTGTCGTTGAAGTAGCGGTTGTCGAAGGTGTAGCGCACCGGCAGCCGAGCGATGTTGGCCGCGGGCAACTCCTTGGGGTCGGTCTGCCACTGCTTGGCGGTGTAATGCTTCACGAACGCCTCGTACAGCGGCCGGCCGATCAGCGAGATCGCTTTCTCTTCGAGGTTCTGCGCATCGTCGGTGTTGATTTCGGTGGCCTGCTCGGCGATCAGCGCCCGAGCCTCGTCGGGGG
>JAVHWH010000044.1:0-5744 GCA_032159915.1 Mycobacterium sp. | reverse complement strand
GACGACACCAACATCGCACTCAGCGAGGACACCGCGGCCCGCTACGAGGCCTACGGCTGGCACGTGCAACGCGTCGAGGGCGGCGAAAACGTCGTCGGGATCGAAGAGGCCATCGCCAACGCCAAGGCCGTGACCGACCGGCCGTCGTTCATCGAGTTGCGGACGATCATCGGGTATCCCGCACCGAAATTGATGAACACCGGAAAAGCCCATGGCGCAGCACTCGGCGACGAGGAAGTTGCGGCGGTCAAGGAGAGGCTTGGCTTCGACCCGGACAAGAAGTTCGAGGTCCGCGACGAGGTGATCGAACACACCCGCGAGCTGGTGCAGCGCGGCAAGGAAGCCCACGACAGCTGGAACGCCGACTTCGAGGACTGGGCCAAACGCGAGCCCGAGCGCAAAAAGCTGCTGGACAGATTGACCGCCGAGGAGCTGCCAGACGGCTGGGACGCCGACATCCCGCACTGGGAGCCTGGGTCCGATGAGCTGGCCACCCGAAAAGCATCCAATGAGGTGCTCAACGCGGTCGGGCCGAAGCTGCCCGAGCTGTGGGGGGGTTCGGCCGACCTGGCCGGCAGCACCAACACCACCATCAAGGGCGCCGATTCGTTTGGCCCGCCCTCGATTTCGACGAAGGATTACACCGCGCACTGGTACGGCCGCACACTGCACTTCGGTGTACGTGAGCACGCGATGGGTTCCATCTTGTCCGGCATCGTGCTGCACGGTCCGACCCGCGCCTACGGTGCAACCTTTTTGCAGTTCTCCGACTACATGCGGCCGGCCGTACGGCTGGCGGCGCTGATGGACATCGACACCATCTACGTCTGGACGCACGACTCGATCGGGCTCGGCGAAGACGGTCCGACCCATCAGCCGGTCGAGCACCTGGCTGCACTGCGCGCTATCCCCCACCTGTCGGTGGTCCGGCCCGCCGACGCCAACGAGACCGCCTACGCCTGGCGCTCGGTGCTGGCTCGCGGCAACGGCAGCGGGCCGGTCGGCCTGATCCTGACCCGTCAGGGCGTGCCGATCCTCGAGGGCACCAATTATGAAGGCGTGAACAAGGGTGGCTACATCCTGGGTGAGGCCGGCGGAGACCAGCCCGACGTGGTGTTGATCGCCACCGGGTCGGAGGTTCAGCTCGCGGTCGAGGCGCAGAAACTGTTGGCGGACAAGGATATCGCCGCGCGGGTGATCTCCATGCCATGTGTCGAGTGGTTCGAGTCCCAGCCCGAGGAATACCGCAACAGTGTGCTGCCGCCGTCGGTGTCGGCCCGGGTCGCGGTCGAGGCCGGCATCGCGCAAAGCTGGCACAAGCTGGTCGGTGACACCGGCGAGATTGTTTCGCTGGAGCACTACGGGGAATCCGCTGACGCAAAGACTTTGTTCCGCGAGTTCGGCTTCACCCCGGAGGCCGTCGTCGAAGCCGCTGAACGAACACTCGACAACTAGCCAAAGGGAAATCCATGACTCAGAATCCCAACCTTGCCGCTTTGTCCGCCGCCGGCGTATCCGTTTGGCTGGACGATCTGTCCCGGCAGCGCCTGCAGTCGGGCAACCTGCAGGAGTTGATCGACACCAAGTGCGTCGTGGGTGTCACCACCAACCCGTCGATTTTCCAGAAGGCGCTGGCCGAGGGTGACGCCTACGAAGGGCAGGTGACTGAACTCGCCGAGCGCGGCGCCGACGTCGAAGCGACCATCCGCACGGTCACCACCGACGACGTCCGCAACGCATGCGATGTGATGCACCCGCAGTGGGAAGCCTCCGACGGAGTCGACGGCCGGGTCTCGATCGAAGTGGACCCGCGGCTCGCCCATGACGCGGACAAGACCGCCAAGCAGGCCATCGAGTTGTGGAAGATCGTCGACCGGCCCAACTTGTTCATCAAGATCCCCGCGACCGAGGACGGAATACCCGCGATCACCGCGACATTGGCAGAGGGGATTTCGGTCAACGTCACGCTGATCTTTTCCGTGGAGCGCCACCGCGCGGTGATGGACGCCTACCTCGAAGGGCTGGAAAAGGCCAAGCAGGCCGGGCACGATCTGTCCAAAATCCATTCGGTCGCTTCGTTTTTCGTCTCACGGGTGGACACCGAGATTGACAAGCGGTTGGAGAAGATCGACTCGGACGACGCGAAGGCCTTAATGGGCAAAGCCGCCGTGGCCAACGCCAGGCTGGCGTACGCGGCCTACCAGGAGGTCTTCGTCGGCGGCGACCGCTTCACCAAGCTCGAGGCCGACGGGGCGCGGGTGCAGCGTCCGCTGTGGGCATCGACCGGCGTGAAGAACCCTGACTACTCCGACACGCTCTACGTCACCGAGCTGGTCGCGCCCAACACGGTGAACACCATGCCGGAGAAGACGATCGAGGCAGTCGCCGACCACGGCGAGGTGACCGGCGATACGGTCTCCGGCACAGCCGCTCAAGCCCAGGAGGTCTTCGACCAGCTCGAGGCGATCGGTATCGACCTGACCGACGTCTTTCTGGTTCTGGAGAACGAAGGTGTGCAGAAGTTCGAGGAGTCGTGGACAGAGCTGCTCGAGGAGACACAAAAGCAGCTCGACTCTGCCGGCAAATGAGTCCAGCCAACAATCGGACGACCGCCGAGACTTGGCAGAACCCATTACGGGACAAGCGCGATAAGCGACTACCGCAGATTGCGCCACCGTGTGCCGTCGTAATTTTCGGCGTGACCGGCGACTTGGCCCGCAAAAAGGTGGTCCCGGCCATCTACGACCTCGCGAACCGTGGCTTGTTGGCGCCCAACTTCGCCCTGGTCGGGTTCGCCCGTCGGGAATGGGACGACGAGGACTTCGCCAACGAAGTCGAGCAAGCAGTCAAGGCGCACTCTCGAACCCCGTTCCGGCAGGCAATCTGGGACCGCCTCGCCGACGGGTGCCGTTTTGTCGAAGGCACGTTCGACGACGACGCCGCGTTCGCGAAACTCGCTGAGATTCTGGACAAGCTGGACGCCGAACGAGGCATCGGCGGCAACCACGCCTTTTACTACGCCATTCCGCCGAAAAGTTTCCCGCTCGTCTGCGAGCAACTGGCCAAAGCCGGGTTGGCGAAGGCCCAGGAGGACAGCTGGAGTCGCGTTGTCATCGAGAAACCGTTCGGACACGACCTCGACAGCGCCCGTGAGCTCAACAAAGTCGTCAACAGCGTCTTCCCTGAGGACTCGGTTTTCCGTATCGACCATTACCTGGGCAAGGAAACCGTCCAGAACATCTTGGCGCTGCGATTCGCCAATCAGCTGTTCGACCCGATCTGGAACGCGCACTACGTCGACCACGTGCAGATCACCATGGCCGAAGACATCGGCCTGGGCGGTCGCGGCGGCTACTACGACGGGATCGGCGCTGCCCGCGATGTCATCCAGAACCATTTGATGCAACTGCTGGCCCTGACCGCGATGGAAGAACCGGTCAGCTTTCAGCCCGCGGAGTTGCAGACCGAAAAGATCAAGGTGCTCTCCGCAATCCAGTTGGCAGAACCTTTGGCGGAGACCACCTCTCGGGGCCAGTACACCGCCGGGTGGCAGGGTGGCGAGTATGTGGTCGGATTGCTCGAGGAACAAGGTTTCTCTGAGGACTCCACCACTGAGACGTTCGCCGCCATCACCCTCGACGTCAACACCCGCCGGTGGGCCGGGGTGCCGTTCTATCTGCGTACCGGGAAGCGGTTGGGCCGCAGAGTGACTGAAATCGCGCTGGTCTTCAAGAAGGCACCCCATCTTCCGTTCGACGCGACCATGACCGACGAACTGGGCGCCAATGCCCTGGTGATTCGGGTGCAGCCGGACGAAGGCGTCACGTTGCGGTTCGGCTCCAAGGTGCCCGGCGAGATGGCGGTACGTGATGTCAACATGGACTTCTCGTACGGCTCCGCGTTTGCCGAGGACTCACCCGAGGCTTACGAACGGCTGATCTTGGACGTTCTGCGGGGCGAGCCATCGCTGTTCCCGGTGAACGCTGAAGTCGAATTGGCCTGGGAAATACTCGATCCCGCGCTCGACTACTGGGCCGCACACGGTAAACCCGATCCCTACGAAGCAGGCACGTGGGGTCCGGCGTCAGCGTTCGACATGCTGCGCAGGACGGGCCGGGAATGGCGGCGACCGTGATCCCGCCGCCGACGATGCAGAGCGCAGCGATCCGGAGAAATCGCGAGGAGCGGCGCCAATGATCGTTGACCTTCCCGACACCACCACCACCGAAATCAACAAGACCCTGAACGAACTTCGGGAGAAGGCCGGCGCTGTCACCCTCGGGCGGGTGTTGACGTTGGTGATCGCGCCCGGCAGCGACGCTGTGCTGGAGGAGTCGATCGACGCGGCCAACGCAGCCAGTCACGAACATCCCAGCCGGGTGATCGTCGTGATGACCGGCGACGCTGATGCTTCCGACGCGCGGCTGGACGCTCAACTGCGTGCAGGCGGTGACTCAGGCGCTACCGAAGTCGTCGTGCTTCGGCTTTCCGGCCCGCTGGCCGGCCACAACAGCAGCGTCGTTGTCCCATTTCTGTTGCCCGACATCCCGGTGGTGGCGTGGTGGCCCGACATCGCACCCGCTGTTCCAGCGCAAGACCCATTGGGCCAGTTGGCTATTCGTCGTATCACCGATGCCACCAACGGCGTAGACCCGCTGTCGGCCATCAAAAGCCGGCTGAATGGGTATACCCCTGGCGACACTGATCTGGCCTGGAGCCGCATCACCTACTGGCGCGCGCTGCTCGCCTCGGCGATGGACCGGCCGCCACACGAGCCGATCAGCTCGGCGGTGGTGTCGGGCCTCAAAGACGAACCTGCACTTGACGTCCTGGCCGGCTGGCTGGCCAGCCGCATCGAAGGACCCGTGCGTCGTGTCGTCGGCGAGCTCAAAGTCGAACTCGAACGGCCCACCGAGACGGTGACGTTGCGCAGGCCGCAGAAAGGGCTCACCGCGACTCTGAGCCGAACCGGTAAGCCCGACGCGCTGGTTCCGCTGCAACGCCGAGAGGTGCCCGAGTGCCTCGCCGAAGACCTTCGCCGGCTGGATCCGGACGTCATCTACTTTTCAGCTCTAGAGGGTATCGACCGGGTGGAGTACGCATGAGCACCTCCGTAGAGAAGTTCGACGACGGTGACGCACTGGTGGCCGCGGCGGGCGAAAGGCTGATCGAGGTCGTCGGGGCGGCAATTGCCGCCCGCGGTCAAGCGCAGATCGTCTTGACCGGCGGCGGCAACGGCAACAAGCTGTTGAGTTTCCTCGCCGCGCAGACCGGGCGGATCGACTGGACCAAGGTGCATCTGTTTTGGGGCGACGAACGCTACGTCACCGAGGATGACGACGAACGTAACGACAAGCAGGCTCGCGAGGCCCTGCTGGATCACGTCGATATCCCGGCACGCAATGTCCATGCCATGCCGGCCGCCGATGGGGAATTCGGCAACGACTTGGCCGCCGCCGCTCTGGCCTACGAACAGATCCTGGCCGCGAACGCCGAGCCGGGCGATCCGGCACCGAATTTCGACATTCATCTGCTGGGCGTCGGTCCTGAGGGCCACATCAATTCACTGTTTCCCGACACCCCGGCCGTCCGAGAGACGACGCGGCTGGTGGTCGACGTCGAGGACTCTCCGAAACCACCGCCGCAGCGAATCACCCTGACGCTGCCGGCAATCCAGCGTTCCCGTGAGGTGTGGCTGCTGGTGTCGGGCGCTGAGAAAGCCAAGGCGGTCGCCGCCGCCGTCG
>JAVHWH010000366.1:0-3245 GCA_032159915.1 Mycobacterium sp. | reverse complement strand
TGACCGTTGACGTTGACATAGAGGGAGTCGAACGACGTGCCGCCCTGCGCCAGCGCGTCGCCCATCACCTCGGCGGCAGCGTGCAGCAGTGTCGTCAACTGTTTGCGGGTCAGCGCCTCGGCCAGCCGAGCGCCGTTCAACTTGGCCAGCCACAACGACTCGTCAGCGTAAATGTTGCCGATCCCGGACACCACGGTCTGATCAAGCAGTTGGCGCTTGATCTCGGAGTGCTTGCGCCGCAACACCTTTATCACTGCGTCAAGGTCGAAGCGCGGATCCAGCGGGTCACGGGCCACGTGCGCGACGGGCGCCGGAACCACACTGCCGTCGACCGTGACCAGCTCGGCCAGCAGCCAGCCGCCGAACGTGCGCTGGTCGACGAAGCTCACGGTGGTGCCGTCGTCGAGCAGCGCGGCGATCCGCAGATGACCGGCGTTGGGTACTTCACCGAGAAGCATCTGCCCGCTCATACCGAGATGCACGACCAGTGCCTGCTCGTCGCCGCCCGGCCCGTCCAGGGTGAGCCACAGATACTTGCCGCGCCGGTCGCTGCCGGTGATCCGCGCGTCGAGCAGCCTCGCCGTCAGGTCGGCGGGGCCGGCTTCGTGGCGGCGGACGGCCCGGGGGTGATGCACGCGGACGGCGGAAATCGTCTTGCCCACCACGTGATCTTGCAGTCCGCGACGCACCACCTCGACTTCGGGCAGTTCGGGCATCTAGCCTGCGGTTTCGCCGGGCGCGACACTGTTTAACTGGTTGAGCGCCTGGCACGCCTTCTCGGCGGCCTTTTGCTCGGCTTCCTTCTTGGTGCGACCGATCCCGGACCCGTAGCGGTTGTCCATGACAACGACGGCCGCGGTGAACTCCCGCTCGTGATCCGGGCCGGTGGCGGTCACCTGATAGGACACGTTGCCCAGGCCGCGGGCCGCAGTCAGCTCCTGCAAAGTGGTCTTCCAGTCCAAAAGCCCGCCGGCATCGAGTAATTCGCTGAACAGCCGCAGGATGACCCGTCGCGCTGCATCGATGCCACCGTGCAAGTAGATAGCGCCGAGCAAAGATTCGAGGCTGTCGGCGAGGATGCTGGATTTGTCCGTGCCACCGGATTTCAGTTCGCCATTGCCCAGTAGCAGGTGTGCTCCGAGCCCCTGCTCGGTCAGCGAGCGCGCCACTTCAGCCAGCGCCTGCGTATTGACCACTCCGGCACGCATTTTGGCGAGATCGCTTTCCGGACGCTGCGGGTGCCGGTGGAACAGCTCGTCGGTCACGGTCAGCCCCAGCACGGCGTCACCGAGGAACTCCAGGCGCTCGTTTGTGGGAAGTCCGCCATGTTCGTAGGCATAGCTGCGGTGAGTCAGCGCCAGGGTCAGTAGATCGGGAGGCAGATCGACCTCGAGCGCGTCGAGCAGATCACTCATCGCCGGTTCCGTCGGTCTCGCGCCCCAGCATCGTCGTCAGTTTGGCCCAGCGCGGGTCGATCTCGTCGTGGTGATGATCCGGCTCGGCGGTTGCCAGCGCTACGCCGCAGCTGGGGCACAATCCCGGACATTCGTCTTGGCAAACCGGCGCGAACGGCAACTCCAGGCCCACGGCGTCGATGATCGGCTGCTCCAGGTCGACGGTGTCGCCGACAACCCGTCCGACTTCGTCTTCTTCGGTGGTGGCCTCGGTGAGGCTGTCCGGGTAGGCGAACAGCTCGGTCAGGCCCACCTCGATGTGCTCCTCAAACGGGGTCAGACACCGTGAACATTCGCCCGTGACCGGCGCCGCCACCGTCCCGCTCACCAACACCCCTTCGGACACCGACTCCACCCGCAGATCGAGGTCCAGGGGCGCGTCGGCGGCGATGCCGACTAGGTCAAGGCCGATGTGCGCAGGATTGGCCACCGTCTTGTGCAGTTCGAACATCGCTCCGGGTCGCCGACCCAGTCGCAAGATGTCGACGACGAACGGCGAGCCCGAACGTGGTTGAGCCGTTTGGCTACGCTGCCGCGCCATGTCCCTGATTCTACGGGCGATTCCAGCGACCCCGTGCCGCTGGTCGGCGAGCTACCGCTGTGCGTAGTCGTGCACGCCCGCCGCCGTGCGTAACTGATGGCGGCCCCGGTTGACCGAACGCAGGGTGGTGTTGAGGTGCTCTTCGAACTCTGCGAGCTTGCTGTCGACATAGATGTCGCACTCGCCGCGCAGTCGGTCCGCCTCCACGTGTGCGGCGTCGATGAGCCGGGTGGACTCGGCGTTGGCCGACTGCACCACCTCGGTCTGCGACACGAGTCGCTGCTGTTCTTTGATGCCTTCCTGAACGGCTTTCTCATAGGAGATGTTGCCGTTTTCGATCAGGCGGTCGGCCTCCGCCTTCGCACGGCCGGTGGCGGCTTCGTACTCCCGCTTGGCGGACGCTGCAATGCGCGACGCCTCCTCGCGTGCTTCGCCGACCATCCGTTCGCTGTGCTGACGGGCCTCGCCGACCATCCGGTCGGCCTGCGACTTGGCCTCGGCCAAGATGCGGTCGGCCTCGGAGCGAGCGTGGTTGAGCATCGACTCCGACTCGGTGGTCGCCGAAGTCACCATGGAGTCCGCGTGTGCCTTCGCTTCATGCAACAGCGAGTCGCGGGCGTCGAGCACGTCTTGGGCGTCATCCAGCTCACCCGGGATCGCGTCCTTGATGTCGTCGATAAGTTCGAGCACGTCACCGCGGGGCACCACGCAGCCAGCGGTCATAGGTACGCCACGAGCTTCCTCGACAATGGCGCCCAGTTCGTCGAGCGCCTCAAAAACTCGGTACACGGCAACACCCTCCCGGCTTCGTTGTTGGTACCAGTGTGCCTGGTGTTGCTTCTGTGACTGCGCTGCCAGACCCGGTGTGTCGGGCAATTTAGGTCTCAGAACTGTCTCGTTTACCTGCACACTGAGCTGATTATGTCCACTCGAGTCCGCCGGCGGCAATTGCGGTAGGTCTGAGGAATACCCCGAGGGATATCTGGTTGGAGGTGCCATGACACATGCGGTGAGACATGCGTTAGCGCTGACTGGGTCCATGACGTGGGAGATCCTGTGGGCTTTGATCCTGGGTTTCGCGTTGTCCGCGGTTGTGCAGGCTCTCGTGCGCCGCTCGACCATCGTCGCGCTGCTCGGCGATGACCGGCCCCGCACGCTGGCCGTCGCGGCCGGACTGGGTGCCGCGTCGTCATCGTGCTCCTATGCCGCGGTGGCCCTGGCCCGATCGCTGGTCCGCAAGGGCGCCAATT